>JAZDJX010000001.1:0-9484 GCA_043803505.1 Candidatus Aenigmatarchaeota archaeon
ATTTGGAAAGCAGTATAAAGTCATCAGAAAATTTCCCGGAAAAGATATTGTAGGAATGAAATATGAACCACTTCTTGATATACCGCTTCAGAAAAATCTTGAACACAAGGTTGTTGCATCAATTCCGATAATGAAAGTACGTGTTGCAGGAAAAATCGCAACAAAAAAACATATTACACAGGAAGATGAGTTCGGACATATAGTCACAATGGATGTCGGTTCTGGCATTGTACACATAGCGCCTGGACACGGAGACAGTGACAACAGGCTCGGCAGACATTATGGACTTTCAGAGCCGTCGCCTGTCAATGAGCGCGGCGAAATGACAGAAGAAACAGGAAAATTTGCCGGGCTTTTCGTCAAGGATGCAAACAACGAAATAATTGAGGAGCTGAAAAAAAATAATATGATGTTTTTTTCTGGAAAAATTGTTCATTCATACCCTCTCTGTTGGCGCTGCAAGACACAACTGATTTACAGGATGTCACGACAGTGGTTTTTGAAGACAGATATAATCCGTGAATCAATGCTGACAGAAAACAAGAATGTAAACTGGCTGCCAAAATTTGCTTCTGAGCGATTTGAAAACCTACTAAATGACGCGCCCGACTGGGCTGTGACAAGACAAAGATACTGGGGCATTCCACTCCCTGTCTGGGTTTGTAAAGATTGTAACAAAACAATTGTAATTGGCTCAAAGGATGAGCTGAATAAGCTTTCAGGCACAAAAGATTTTTCATTAAACAAAAGCGATGTTGACAAGATTCATCTGCCTTGTTCGTGTGGCAAGACAATGAAACGCGACCCCGATATTATGGATGTATGGTTTGATTCAAGCATATCACCATGGGCATCTTTGGGTTACCCTTTCAGGAACAAAGAACTATTTGAAAAATTATGGGAAGTTGATCTCATTGATGAATCACAGGACCAGATACGTGGATGGTTCTATTATCTTCTGTTCTCTTCTGTTTCAACATTTGGCAAAAAGCCGTACAAAACAGTCTGCCTCAACGGCTGGGTGCTTGACGAACAGGGCGAAAAAATGAGCAAGTCGCTTGGAAATGTAGTATTTGCAAAGGATGCATTGACAGAACTTGGTGCCGACAGCCTTCGGTTGTATTACTGTCATGATGTTGCTCCATGGGAAACCCAAAAATTCTCCATGAAAAATGCAAAGGAGCTTGGAAAAACATTCAACATATTGCTCAATGTTTTCAATTATTATAAAACATATTGTAAAAAAGAAACGAATGCAGGAAACTTGTGCGACGAAGATAAATGGTTGCTCTCAAGACTTAATTCGCTCATAAAGTCAGTAACAGAGAACATGGAAAATTTCTATTTTCATAATGCAGGGCGCGATATAACCAGTTTCATCCTAAATGATTTCTCACGGACATACATAAAAATAATTCGCGGAAGGTATGACAATGCTCTGGATTACACAATGACAAAATGTCTTAATGTTCTCTGTCGCCTGCTTGCGCCAATAGCGCCGCTTGTTTCAGAATATGTATATTATGATATTTTCTCAAAGTCTGTTCATTTCCAACCATGGCCAACCCCAGACGAAAGGCTAATAAGCAAAGAGATTGAAATGCAGATGATTGTGGCTGAAAGTATTGTCGAGACATCGAATCAAACAAGGAAAGAAAAAAATATAAAATTACGATGGCCACTAGGGTCGCTTGTTATAAATGGCAGCAAGGAAATAACAGACGCGGCTTTGAAACTTCAGGAGATAATAAAAAAACTCTGTAATGTAAAGTCAGTTTCAATTGATATTATTGGTGACAAAGAAACAATTAAATTCAACGTCAAGGAGCTTGAAATTTCAGGTGATATATTTCTCGACACAATTATAGATGATGACCTGAAAAACGAAGCATTGATGCACGAGCTTACAAGAAAAATACAGGAGACGAGGAAGCAGCTCGGTCTTAGTGTCAGCGACAGGATTATGTTGCACATAGACAATGAGAAAATGTTGAGTTTTGAGAAGCAGATAAAAAGTGCTGTTGGCGCATCAGAGATGGTCATTCAGGAAATCAAGAATGAAACAGGTAAAGTTGAACTCGATGATGAGACAATAAAATTCAGGTTCACAAAGGTGAGTAAATGAAGCCGGAAGAATTTCTGAAAAATATAAAAGAGAAGGATAATGTCGTGATAATATTCAACAACGACGGTGACGGCATATGTTCATGTGCGCTTCTTATGAAGGTTCTCCACCCAAACAAACCATTCATCATATCGCAGCCAATGCCGATGGACAAAAACCTTATTCAGCGTATACAGACAACGCTTCCGAACAAGATAATCTTCCTCGACCTTGCAGTTGACCAGCAGCAGGGCATTCTGAAAAAGATTGGCAATATTGCTGATATCATGATTATTGACCATCATAAATTTCTAAAGAACCTTACATCTTCGCATGTCATTCACGTGAACCCACGATTCGAGAAACATGATATTTACCAATCAACATCATACCTTGTCTATAAAATATGCTCAAAGATCTGCAATATGGAAGATCATCTGTGGATAGCAGCAATAGGCATAATAGCGGATTATGATATCAGATATTCAGACGATGTCATGGAAAAAATAAAGAAAAAATACAGCTTGTCAGGCAGCGCTTATGACTCTGCTTTTGGAAAGATTGCGAACATGATTTCATCGGCAAATGCAATAAAGGACATCACAAGTGAGGAGATAACAGAGATTGTTGTCAAGGCAAAATATCCTGAAGATGTCATGGGAAACGACAAGCTGATTATTGCGCATGACAAAATAGAAAAAGAAATAGAATCAGCCATGGAGGATTTTGACAAGAATTGTGAAAAGCATAAAGGCATATTGTTTTACAACATAAAATCAAAATACAACATAGCATCTCCTGTGGTTATGCGCGCAATGAAAAGCAGCGCAGGCATCGTCATTGTATATAAAAAAAATGGCAGTAAGATAAAGGTGAGTGCAAGGTCAGCCAAGCTTGATATAGCAAAGATCATGAAAAAGGCGGCCGAGGGTCTCCAAGCGTCAGCAGGTGGCCATGAAAGGGCAGCAGGCGCACTTGTTTCTGCCAATGACTGGGAAACATTCAAGAAAAGGATTGTTGAAATTGTGAATAAATAATGTTTATTCCTTCCTACATACAATCATCGCATGTTTTTCTTCATGCGGTTCCAGATCAATAAGTTGCAAAACAGAAAATCCGGCACTTTCCAGCTTCTTTTTTTCTTCTTCGTATACCTTCTCTGGCCTCTTTGTGACATCTATGCTCTGGGATTTTATCGCAATGAACAAAAAGCCATTATTCTTCAGGAATTCATTCGCATTTCTTATAGCTATCTCTGTTTCCTGCGGATCGGCAATGTCTACATATACAACATCACATTCCTCTATCCAGGAATAATTTTCAGGCTTCCTCGCATCAGCAAACACAGGAGCAATGTTTTTCCTGGTTTCAGCTACCTCGAGTAAATTCCTGAATACACGTTCAGCAAATTCAATAGAATATACAATGCCGTCTGGACCTACAATATCGCTTACATGCGAAACAGTTGTACCTGTGCTCGCGCCAAGGTAGAGAACAATGCTTCCATTCTTGATTGGCATATGTTTCAGCCCGTTCATCAGGCTAGCACCAAGCTTGCTCCGTGTAGGCACCCATTCCCTCAGTTCAACACCATCCCTGTTAACGAGTTTTTCACCGTATACTTTTTTCCCCGGAACAAGATTTTTTGTATAAATTATATTTCCAATTTTAATTATGTCTGCCATTTAAAGCACCTTTCATTTCCTTTACCTTTCCAATCACATCATCATGCTCTGTAAGAATAGTCCAGCCCCTATCCCGAGCAGTCCCAATAAATTCTGGTCTTGGGTTAAGCACAACAGGATATCCAACTATCTCAAGATGGCTGTCATGTCCACTATCTCCGAACCCGAACGATTCTGACAGGTCTATTCCATTTTTTTCAGCATAGTGAATAACAAGTTTTTTCTTTGCATCTTTAGGGCTCATACAAACTCCAAGATCACCCAGATATGTTCCATTCATTCTCCTTATTTCAGAAGCAAAAAAATCATCAGTACCAAGATCAGCTGCAACTAATGATATGATTTCTTTTGGCCCTGTTGAAATTAATACCTTTTTTTCTCCAGAAAACAAATTTACAAGCTCTCTTGCATAACTGAAATAAAAATCATGTGTATGGAAAACCCTTGCAGCAGCTCTTTCGACATCTCTCACAGATTTTCCACAAAGGCCACTGGTAACAGCAGAATCATATGTTTTGCACAAAATATCATAGCTTATTCTACCTTTTCCATAATTATCTATAACATTGTCTATAGATTCCATGTTTTCATCCGGGAATACTCCGGTTTCATTAAGATATTTATAAAGCTCATAACCAACGACACGCTTTGTTAGTGTCATGTCAACATCAAATATGGCTGCTTTAGTTTTTCTCATATTTTTTCATCTCATCTTTCAACTCTTTCTTTAATTTTTCACCTTCGTCCCTGCCTGAATAAAAGTCAATTTTTGCGGCTATGGAAAGTTTTGCCGCAAGAAGCCTTGCAACCTTCCCTTTTTTGTCAGCAGGTGCATTCTGTACAATCGCTGAAAAAAAGAGAGCTCCATATTTTGGAGGTTTTGTATGCTTTTTGTTATGTAAATGTCTGAATAGCGCCTTTTCTGCGCCAAGCAGCTGTATTGTTGACGATGCCATTTTCGCAAACTTTTCTAGCGAACCAGCTAAAGATAATAACCTTACTGCAAGAATCGGTTCCACCACAGACGAAACATTCGGACATATTTCACTGATAGTTTCTTTTATATATTTTTCCATTTCATTTCTTTGATGTTCAAGATTTTTTATTGAACTTGCATAACTAAAAATGATTTCCTCATCCTTTTTGCCTATATCAACGCCTGAGCTTTTTGAAAAATTCGGAAACTCTGATCTTCTTTTGTATTTTATTATGTCTTCAATAATGCTTTCCCGCCTTGTCTCAGGGTAATGGAGTCCAAACCATTCCCTGAGCCTTTCTGACATAACATTGATTATGTTTGTCAGGTCATCCAGGGCATTGAATGACTGAATAAGTAGCTTGTCCTTTCCTATAACGCCTTTCATGCTGTTTTTTGAAAGAATAGAAGAAAATGTTGACATGAATTCGTTTAGTTCTGCATTATTGCCGAAGGCAAGAGAAAGTGCAAGCTCCCTGAGATTGTGGCGTATCACACCCTCACCATCACGTATTTCGCATCTTCCAAGACTTTCAGTGAATTCTTTCGAAATAGGATGATTGAATTGTTCAGCTGCTGTTTGTGGGTTTTTGCTGAACAAAATATAATGCATGAGGTTCTTGTCCTCGCTGAACGCAAAGACACCTATTGGAGATTTCAAAATATATACAATTTTATCCTGAGCCATGCGTATTTAAATTCTGTAAACTTATAAAAACGTTGAATAACAGTAAGGAAAGAGATAATTCCGGTTGCTTTAAATCAAACAGGCAACCCCCCATCTATTTTTGAAATCAAAGGTGTGATAAATGGGGGATGTTTCACAGCTTGCAATAATCGGATTTTTTGTGCCTACTGATCAATTTACCAAATACATGGTGATATTTATCGGAAGAATAAGGACAAAGGAAATAAAAAAACTGGCTTTCGCAATGATAGAAAAAAATGAAACATTCACACCAGATTTCGAAGCCAACAAGAGAGTTCTTGATGAGCTAAAACTGACAGACCAGAAGAAAGCACGGAACAGGATAGCAGGATACATAGCAAGGATAATGAAGAGAAAACCAAAGCAGTAAAAATAATACAAACCTAAAGTTCAGTAATACCTATTTAATTCTTTCTGCAGTGTTTATTGTTCATGGAAACGCTCATACTCGTTGATGCCAATGACAATGAAGTCGGATATGGCAGCAAGGACAACTGTCACAAACGCCCGCTTATTTTACACAGGGCCTTCTCTATATTTATTTTCAATGATAAGGACGAGATGCTTATCCATAAAAGAGGGCTGAAGAAAAAAACATGGCCCAGCTTATGGACAAACGCATGCTGCTCGCACCCAAGAAAAGACGAGGAGACAAAAGATGCAGCACACAGAAGGCTGAAAGAGGAGATGGGATTTGACTGCAACCTGAAATTTCTTTTCAAGTTTGACTACAAAGCTATGTATGACAAGGAATGGGGCGAGCATGAAATTGACAGCGTTTTTATAGGAAAGCACAATAACCCAGTAAAGCCGGACAAAAATGAAATCGAGGAATGGAAATTTGTTCCTGTAGCAGAGCTGCTAAAGGATACGAAAAGCAACCCGAAAAAATATACACCATGGTTCAAGATGTCTTTGTCAAAGGTTATTGAATATTATAAAAAAGGCGAATTGTAGGTAACTTATTCGATTCTTAGTCCTTCCTTGTCAATCGCAGCATCAACAATATACAACCCGGCATTGGTCCAGCCTTCCTTTATTTTTTCTGCTGTTGATTCATCAAAACATACAGCAATTCCGCAGTCACCACCACCTGCACCCGAAAGCTTTCCAGCTCCGCCAGATTCATCTGCAATATCAGCAAGTTTTTTTATGTCAGGTGTTTCTATGTTCACACCGCTCAGCCTGCCTAAGCGCGCAAGAGCCTGTTCATTGTTCTGTAGCTCTACTATCAGCTTTTCCCAGTCATTGTCATGCCACGCATATATTGCCTCTCGCGCGCAATGGGCAACATCATCTATTGCTTTTTTGTATCGTTCAGGGTTGTTTTTCTTAAATTCATTCATCTGTTTTACCATTGCAGAAGTGGATGCAGATTCTTTTGTCCAGCCAATTAACAGGACAAAATCTTTTGGTATTTCCAATTCTTCTATTAACAGTCCAGACCATTCGTCGCTGACAATATCTTTTATACTATCACTAGATTCCATTTTTTTTGTCAGCCATTCTGGGTCAAAGCGACTATATACAAATAATCCACCATAAGTTGATGCAGCAACATCAAAAGCGCTTCCAACCTTACCTTGTGCAAAATAATGTGCAATTGTCGCAAGCTTGAATATTTCTTCTTTTGTTGCACGGCAATCATGGAAACCAAGCACGCTCGCAATAACAGCAACCGTCGATGAGGCGGATGAACCAAAACCAATTTTTTTTGGAGCGCCGTCAATAACTATTTGTGATTCTTCGCCCCACGTTCGGATACGGAATGGTTTTGCTTCTATTTTATTATCGTTCAGAAATCTTAGTGCTGTTTCAATTGACTCCTTGATGAACTGTAGTTTGCCTTTTATATCAGAAACATCTGAAGAAAAAACAAGGTTCTTACCGTCAAACTCGCATTTCAAATCCTTGATATTAAAATCGTCTATTGTTATTGATAGTTCATCGCTCTCTTCAATTACGCTGTGTACCCTTTTGTCCACAGCAGCAACTATTCCCTGGTTACCCATCTCGAGTATGGACCATTCTCCTGATATAAACAATTTGCCAGGAGCACTATATTTTAACATTTCGTTATCTCCATTAATTATTTTTTTCCTAACATAGTTATTGTTGTTTTGAAGCCTTCTTTTTTAATTGCCTTTTCAATAATTCCAGTTGTTCTGCTGTCAGGTGACAGACATATTACAAGACCACCTCTCCCTGTTCCTGTTAGTTTTGCTCCAATAGCACCATTTTTCTTGGCTATTGTAATTATATGTTCTATTTCAGGGCAACTCACTGTAATCTGTCTGAGTAGATCCTGATTTTCGTTCATCAAGCTTCCGATTTTTTTAATATCTCCATCGTTTAATGCTACATTGGCCTTGTTAAACATACGTCTGTAGTCAGAAAAAATCTTATCAAATTTTTTAGGATATTTATCTTTTTCCCTTTTTACGTCAGCAACGACTTCTTTGGTTTCTTGGGTTATTCCTGTATTCACCATAACTATTTCCAGAGGTTCTGTAACATTTATCATTTGTATTTTGTTTGGTCCGCCACTGAGATTCTTTTCAAAAATAAGCATTCCACCGTAGGTTGAACATGTGTTGTCTATACCACTAGGTGTGCCAGCACTTCCTTTCTCGCCTTCATAGGCGATTTCATTTATCTGGTCATCGTTAAGTCCAAGATCAAAATACTCATTAAGTGCGCGTGCAATACTGCTTGCTAGTGATGCGCTCGCGCCTATACCTGATGCACATTCAAGATTTCCTGAGAGTGTTATTTTGAGCGGGGTTTTGTTAACATCGATTTTCATGAAATTTAAAATAAGTTCAAGCCCACGGGAAATCTCACCCTGTTTTATTTCTTTATAACCCTCCACAGCCGACCTGTTATCTATAAGTTTTAATCCTTCATCACCATCTTCAACTTCTGCCAAGGTGTAATCAGCTATTGACGAGGCAATACCAGGGAGGCCATAAACAACAAAATGTTCTCCGAACAAAATAGTTTTTCCGTAACCGATACCCTTTCCTATCATAATATTAAAATAAACCTAGTCTTTTTAAAAGTTCAGGGCGTCCGTTTAATTCGCTAAAAATCACAACAGTTGCAGGAGTGAATTTTTCTGTTTTCATCATTTTCATGATTTCTTTGAAGGAGAAAAATTTAACAAAGTCAACTTCATCTTTGTTGATTCTAAATGGCCCGTTGTGTCTGCCTAGAAAAACCATTATGAATTCGTTGTCGTTGCCTGTATATTGTTTGCAGCCAAATAAATTTTCCAATTTTATAGATATTCCAAGCTCTTCTACCATTTCACGTTTTGCAGTTTGTTCATAATTTTCTCCAGAATCGACATGACCTGAAGCTGCATCAGTCCAGTAGCCCTTATACAAATCTTTTTTCATACTCCTTTTCTGGAGAAGAATTTCACATTTCGAATTTATTATCAGAATATGTACAGCACGGTGCCATAGACCTTTTGTGTGGCACTTCTCCCTCGAAGCTCGACCGATAATTTTGTTGTTTTCATCATTTTCATGATTTCTTCGAAGGAGAAAAACTCAACAAATTCAATTTCATCTTTGTTGATTCTAAATGACCCGTTGTGCCTGCCTAGAAAAACCCGTATGAATTCATTGTCATTTCCTGTATATTGTTTGCAGTCAAATAAATTTTCCAATTTTATCGATATCCCAAGTTCTTCTACCATTTCACGTTTTGCAGTTTCTTCATAATTTTCTCCAGAATCTACATGACCTGAAGCTGCATCAGTCCAGTAGCCCTTATACAAATCTTTTTTCATACACCTTTTCTGGAGAAGAATTTCACCTTTCGAATTTATTATCAGAATATGTACAGCGCGGTGCCAGAGACCTTTTGTGTGGCACTCTTTTCTACTGGCTTTGCCTATAATTTTGTCATTTTCATCTACTATGTCGAAAAATTTCATAACAATCAGAACAAGTGTTTTTCAGTCAGATGTGCTCCATCACCTGGCTTGCATACTATCGTTT
>JAZDJX010000002.1:0-10740 GCA_043803505.1 Candidatus Aenigmatarchaeota archaeon
CAAAGAGATTTTCTTTTTCTTCTGCGCTGCTGTTTTTGTTTTCTGAATTTCGATTGTTATAACATTTCTTTCGTGTTTGAATTTTTCAACCTTCTGAATTACATCCCTTTGCTCTTTGTCAATTTTTACTAGCAACTGAAATTGCTTTAGTTTCTCTTCATTCCCCCTCTTCTTCAAGTCATTTTCAATAATATCCGGGTTCTCGCGTATCATCTTTATGTCGATCATAGAATCACATAATTCAATTGTTTTTGTAATTTTTAAGTGTAAAGAATAAATCTTATTTATGCACAAAGCCCTTCTTTTACTTAAAAAAATCCCGCAAGGCAAGATTACAACCTATGGAGAGCTCGCAGCAGTCTGCAAAACATCCCCGCGCGCAATAGGTTCGATTATGAGGAGCAACAAAAATCCCGATGAATATCCATGCTTCAAGGTTATACATAATGATGGCAGGCTTGGCGGCTATAATGGCATCAGCAACATAAAAAGAAAAATACAATTGCTAAGAAAGGATGGCATTGTTGTTAAGAACGGTAGAATTGAATTGGAAAAATATATGCACATGTTCAGACGAAAAGTATAAAAGTGCCTGCTTCATTGTTTTTTCATCAAAAGATTTATATGTTTTGATTTCTTCTGTTTATAGTTATCTAATAAATATGGTGCTTATTACGGAAATGATAAAATATACTCGGCTGAATATTGTAGATAGAAAAAATTACAATATTGGTGAAGTCTATAGACACAGGGAACATATTAGCAATTATTCTAAATCAGAAATTTTTGATTGGATATGGGGTTGTGACCTTCCATTTTTTGAGCTTTCGTGGGATTTGATTTAACTACCTCGTCACTTCCTGTTTGCGGACGAATTCATACAGCTCCTTTGCCTTTCCATGCTCAAAATGCTCTCTTATCGGTTTGATCAATTTTTCTATGTAAACTGCGGTAGCATTTTTTATGTCTGTTGGGTGCATCTCGCCTTTTCTGAATGATTCCTCTAATTCATGATAGGAAGAAAAAACAATATCACCACCGAACTTTTTTGGTCTTTCTATCTTCACTTCCCTGAATTTCCTGAAGATTATATGTTTGTTGTAATCAAGAATTGGATTGTGTTCTACTGACTTTGCCGGGCAGAAAGCTGCTGAAATCTTTTTTTCTATTTCTTCCGTTGTGTCATGAACAAAAATGCATGTATTAGGTTTGCTCTTGCTCATCTTTGATGAAATTTCTATGTCTTTTTCTATGCTTTCATCAAATCCTGTCGGCTTCTGCGGCCCTGCAAGCCCCATCAACGTATGATGCGTTACTACAACGGGCTTCCAATAACCTAGTTTAGGTCCGACCTCACGGGCAAGCATATTCACTTTTCTCTGATCCATACCTAATTGTGTTATATCTACACCAAGATGAAATATGTCAGAAGTCTGCATCATCGGATAAAAATATTGAGCTGTTTCCTTCATTTCGCCTTCGTGCCTGCCCATGATTGTGAGGCATCGCGTCGCCCTTGCAACACTTGTATTTTTTGCTATCAATACAACGCGCTTCCAATATTCCTTGTCCATGCTTTCTGAAGCCCAGACAAAATCTATTTTTTTTGTATCGATGCCCGATGCCTTCCATACATCAATGAAATATTCACCAACCTTGTGTATTTTTTCCAGATTCCCATCCATTTTGTTGTTTATCCATGCAAACCAGTCTGCTATCCACAGCTTGAAATGTATTCCTGCTTTCAGCATGTCATCTATATTTATTGCACGGTAGACTGCAAACGGCAGGTGTGCCAGTCCTGATGGTTCAAAACCATCATAAGCAACTGGATGCTGTTTTGTTTCCAGTAGTTCTCGCAACTCCTGTTCTGTTATTATTTCTTCGCCGACGGATTTTATCAGTTCCATTCTTTTTTCGATATCCATGTTATCACTGATTATTTACTTTGTTGTTTCAATATAAAAAACCGCTCTGAGCATTTCAATCGAGAGAATTCAGAATAAAAATTTTGCCAAATCTTTCTTAAGCTGCATCGCATTCTTAAACAAAATTGTATTTATTCCGAGCTCTTTTGCTGGCTTTAGGTTCTTTTTTCTGTCGTCTATGAAAACTATTTCTCTTGGTTTGCATTTGGCTTTCTTAATCAATAATCTGTATATATTTCTGTAAGGCTTTTGCATTCTTACTATATGAGAACTTAGAATAAAGTCAAAATTCTTGTATATTTTATATTTTCTGTTGATTTCATCAAGTATAGGCGTCTGATTTGCAAGCAAGGCGATTTTATATTTTTTTCTAAGTTTCTTCATGAGATTTATTACAGGTTTGTTAGGCTTATACTGACTTAATGTGATTTTCTTAAAAATTTTATGATCAATCTTATTTTCGGTGTTTTTGCAGAAATAGTCCCAGTAATCTTTTTCTGATATTCTTTTTACATGCAGACCTCTAATTCTTTTGTTTAATATGTTTATGACAGTTTTTTTGTCTACACCAGAAATTTTTGATATTTCATTAAAATATCGTTCATAACTCCATTCAAAATATACTCCACCAAGATCTATAGCAATGATCTTTATCATTATATTAACATAATTTCCTTTGCTTTAAATATAACGGCTAAAAAATACAGCCGATGAAAGCAAAAATTCTCGGTTCTGGTGATGAAGTTGGCAAAAGCGCGATAGTAGTCAATGATGGCCGGACATCCATTATGCTTGACTGTGGTGTGAGATTGAACCCAGAACCACCATCTTATCCTGATATTAAAAATGTAGATGGAGCTATCAACGCAGCAATCCTCAGTCACGCTCATCTTGATCACTGCGGTGCATTACCAATGCTATTCGAAAGGTGGAAACCGCCTGTCTTCATGAATAGCGTGACGCTTGAGCTTTCACTTATGCTTATCAGGGATTCAATGAAGGTTGGAAAGAAGAATGGTTATAACGTACCATTCACAGAAAAATCTGTCAAAAAAATGGCAAAGATGACAAGGCTTGTAAATTATAATGAAAAATTTTCAGTGAACGACTTTTCCTGTCGGTTATATCAATCAGGACATATACCAGGCAGTGCCGGCACGCTGCTGAATAATAAAAAAAAGGTTTTTTATACTTCTGACATTCAGACTGCAAGAAGTCATCTTCTTTATCCTTGTGTGCTCCCAGATAGCATCGACACTCTTATAATAGAAAGCACATACGGCCTGAGGGATCATCCTGACAGGCTAAAGGAAGAAAGAAGGCTTGTACAGTCAATAGAAGAGGTCATGGCAAACGAAGAAACTGCGTTAATACCTGTCTTTGCAGTCGGTCGGGCGCAGGAAATACTGCTTATACTTCATGAATATGCAGACAAAATAGCGCTTGACGGTATGGCAAAACAGTCAAGCGAGATAATAGCTTCGTACAGCAATTACGTGAAAGACATAAAGATGCTCAAAAATGTGCTCAGAAAGATTTTCTGGGTTAGCGACAGGAAAAAAAGAAAAGTTGCAGCTGAAAAATATCCTATTATTTTATCGAGCGCTGGTATGCTTGGTGGTGGACCTGCAGTATCCTATCTCCGAAATATCAGCAAAAAGAGTGGAAGTAGGGTGCTTTTCACAGGCTTTCTTGTAGAGGATTCACCTGGCAGGAATCTTATCCAGACAAAGATATTCCAGAATACAGAGGAGAAGTTTCATGTCCACTGCGAGCTTGAACAGTTCAACCTTAGTGCCCATGCTGGCAGAAGCGGTCTGTTTGACATAATAAAAAGAACAAAGCCATCACAGGTAATATGCGTCCATGGCGACAACTGCGAGCAATTTGCAAAAGACATTTCTGAAACCTTTAAAATTGACGCTTATGCGCCAAAAAATGGGGAAACAATCAGAATTTGAATTAAAAATAATAAAAATACCGCTAGTATACCTAATAGACAAGCATTATAATTTTTAGTAATTACCTATTTAGGCACCTTTTGTCAGGAAGTAAGCTATGATTATTATAATTATTATGACTATTATTCCTATAACATATTTGTTGAGTCCTTTTAATCCTTTCACGCTTTTCACCCCCTCTTTTTTATTTATAGATGGGAGTATTTAATGATTTATCTTTGGATTATAACACCGATGTTGATGATATGAATATGATAGAAATAGATGGAAGCCATCTTGAAGGTGGTGGCCAAATATTACGGACATCTGTTGCGCTGTCTGCACTGACAGGAAAGCCATGTAGGGTTACTAATATAAGGGCTGGCAGGTGCAACCCAGGTATGCAAGCACAACATCTTGAGGCAGTAAAAGCGGTTGCTGAGCTGTGCAACGCAAATATGAAAGGCGCTAAACTTAACAGCACAACCCTTGAATTTGAACCAGGAAAAATAAGGAGCAAAACACTTGAAATAAAAATACCGACAGCAGGCAGCATAGCCCTTGTTTTGCAGTCGCTGATGATAGCATGCACCAGACACAACATTGACATAAAATTCATTGGCGGCGCAACAAACGGCAAATGGGCATCATCTGTAAATTATCTGAAATTTGTTCTTTTTCCATTGCTAAAGAAAATGGGCTGTATAGTAGATATAGAAGTAGAAAAATACGGTTATTATCCAAAGGGCGGGGCAGATGTCTCTGTAAGGGTAGGCGCAGCAGAGTTGAAACCTATCGTCCTGCTTGAATGCGGTAACATCCTCTCAATTCACGGCATCTCGCATGCATCGCAATCTCTGAAGCAATCAAGTGTTGCAGAAAGGCAAAAGGCTGCTGCTGAGACCGTATTGGCTGAACTTGATATAAAGTCAAAAATAGATGTGTTGTATCCGCCTGCTATTTGTCCTGGGTCTGGTGTTGATTTATGGGCAATAACAGAACATTCTGTGCTTGGTGGTGATGCCATTGGAGAAAGGAATAAATCTGCTGAAAGCGTCGGCAAAGAGGCTGCTTCTAAGCTGTTAGCACAACTGAAATCATCTGGAGCAGTTGACGAACACTCAGAAGATCAGCTTCTTCCTTATATGGCACTAGCTAATGGAGAGAGCGCAATTCATGTTCCTCATCTGACAAACCACACAAAAACAAATATCTGGGTCATCGAGAAGTTTTTGCCTGTGAGGTTCAGCATTGACGAAAATAAGAAAATTGTAAGATGCATGCATAATTAAGTTTATAAAATTAACAACTAAAAAGCGAGGGTGAAACTATATGACATTTGAAATAAAGAATGAAAGGACAGAATTAATTACAAGAATTGCAAAAGGTGCAGTTCATGCATGTGAGATTTGCTATCAAAGTTCAAAAAAATTACGATATGCGCATGAAGATGCAGCGAGGGGAGAATTGGCAAGTCTAGTTGGGATAATAAATGATGAGATTCGGGATGTAGAAACTAAGAGAATAGTAATGCGTTATCTGCATACTGATGCGGAATTATTAGAATTAAAAGAAGAATATTGTCATTATAAGACACTTGTAGAAAATGCATTAAAAGCCTGTGCTGATTGTGATTATAGATCAGCAAAAGTGGTTGAATTATTAAAAAATGCTCAAGAAGAACCGATAAAAAAATGAAATATTTCTTTACTGTTTATAATATGTGATTAAACTTAATTAGAATTTATTCTTCTTCATCTGTTGTTTCTTCTTTTTTGCCTTCGGTTGCCTGCTTTGTCGTGACTATCGGAAACTGTATTGGCGGTGGCAATCGCAGCTCGTCAGAAATCTCTATTGCCTTTGTCATGCATTTTCTCATTATTGCATTGAGCACCTCGACGCCAAGCTTTTCATCAAGCTTTTTTTCGCTTGTCCATTTCTTTAGTATTTCCTTTGCTTCCGGAGACTGGTAAAGAACTTCTCCGCTTATGTTTATTTCGCCTATCCTAGGCTCGTATGTTGTTTTGAAGTTAAATGTGACTGCAAGTATATCTTTTAGTGACAAGCCTATATCCTTCTTTTCCATACTCTCTATAGAAGGCACAGTATTGACATTTACCGGACCGTCTATTTTCTTGTCAAACACCTTTGCCTCAATTGATTTGAGGTTAAATCCAACTATCATAGCCCATCATTAGCAATAATGCTTTTATATATATCGTTTTGATTTTGTACTGCGCCAAAATCTTTATATTTAGAGAATGTTTATATGCTGAATGATACAAACTATTGGATATTACGATGTCATTCGACATATGCCAGAGGCATTTTTGTATAAAATGTCTCTGGGTATAGTGAAACAGTGGCGATAATAACATTAAAATCGGTGATTTTATGAAAGTGCTCATGATTGTTCCTGATGGTTTTGAAGAGATAGAGGCATTTTGTGTAATAGATATACTGCGCCGCGCAAATGTTGACGTGACTGTTGCTGGTCTGACAGCAACGAGTGTCGAGGGCATACATAAAGTGAGATTTTTTGCTGACAAAAGGGTTACGGATATAAACCCGAATGAATATGATATGCTTGTCTTGCCTGGCGGACCTGGCCATAAAACCCTTGCAAACAGTCAGATAGTACTGAATATAATAAAAGACTTCAACAAAAAGGGTAAATTTCTTGCTGCAATATGTGCTGCACCATCTGTGCTTGCTAAAGCAGGGGTGCTTGATGACAAGATAGCAACTATATATCCTGGAATGGAAAAAGAAATTCCGAAGCCGCGGGATGCGCGTGTGATTGCACACGGCAATGTCATAACATCAAGGTCTCCTGGAACTGCAATAGAATTTGCGCTGAAACTTGTGGAAATAGCAACAGACAAAAAAACAATGAAAAAAATTCAGTCAGATTTGTGCGTGTGATGGTATGAGCCCGCTGGAGAAAAAAATACTGAAAAAAGTCTCTGAGTGCAGCCTTATAACGAAGTTTGAACTGCGCTCATTTCTCAAGAACAATGGAATAAGCAATGACGATATTGACGCTGCAATGGGTGTTGCAATAAACAGCCTCAGGGAAAAAGAGCTCATTGCAACCCTGAATCCAATAGGCTCAACATGCCTTGTGATAACAAACAGGGGTAACAGGTTCCTGGATGGTCTTTAATTTCTTTTCCTTCAATTAAATTTAGTTATAGCCCCGTGGTGTAGAAAGCTCCTTTTCTTTGTAAAGAAAAGTAGCTTGTAGTCAAAAGAAACGTTTGGCTCGCTACGTTCGCAAATATTAAGGAGATTGTATCATGGTCAAGCATAACTGGCTCTGGACCAGTTGACCCAGGTTCGAAACAAATCCCTTTTCTTGTAAGAAAAGGTCTTTGTATGTCTCAAAAGAACATATAAAAATATTACAATAAGGAAAGGGTTTGACGAAATTCCTGGCGGGGCTATCTACAATATTTATAAAATGACGGTGTTCGGATGAAAAAATCAACAAAACAGAAGATAATTGTACTGTTTATTGTCCTCGTATTTTCCATGTCATCTCTTGCATATATCATATCAAGTGTCACAGGCTATGGGAATGAAAACCAAAATAAGATAAAGCCGCTTGACGAATTTGTTATTGACGGTGAGATAGACAAAGCCGTTGAAGATCAATACATACAAAACGGCTTCACATTCCTGAAATTCTATTATGCTGAAGCTGACCCCATGTTCATGACATATATAGAATCATTACCTGACATGACAGCAATATCTTCTGGCCAAAAACAGTTGTTTGTCCAGAAAATTGAAAGTGTTAATAATACAATTGTCATATCAAACATGAATGGCGAGAATGAACTGACAAATATAACACAATCTGCTGTTTTTGAATCGCTATGTGAAACGCTTGTCATGCCACCGATAGAATGTGGTTTGTCAAAACTAATAGAAAATACGACATTGAATAGTACAGATTGATTTACTGATAGTATTTTTGTCGTTTTTATTTCTTCACCAAATTCTCCATATCTTCTGTCTCGCGCTTGAACCGTTCAAGCGTTTTCGGTATGTCCTCCTCTGCAACGCCAAGAGCCTTGCTTATCTTCCTGAGTATTTTTATCTCTTTTATATTAACTTCATTCCTTGCCTTCGCCATACATCATCTTCCTCCACGTGTCTTTGATTATTTCATCAAGTTTTTCTTTGTTATAACCTATTCCCTGTCCAAGATCTTTCAGACCACCGCCTTTTCCACCTAGTTCCTGACATGTGCTTCGCACAAGTTCGCCGATGTTTATGTTTGTATTCTTTCCTGCAGAGCCGAATACATAAATTTTGTCTGATATTCCGAAAAGCAATAAAATCCTGTTGTCTGAAGAAATCATTTTTGACACAGACTGAAGTGTTTTCATGTCACCCTCAATTTTGTCTATGAGTACGTTCTTTACAAATCTTTTTTCAAGAATGTCTGCCATCTTTTTTGCAGATGTGTCTGTTTTCTTTTCTACCCGCTTCCTGAGTTTTTTCCATTTTTCAAAAAGCTGTTTTGTTGCACTTATTGTTGCAACTCCCTCAGCACTAAGTATGTTTTCAACCTGCTCGAATATCTGTCTCCTGCTTTCGATATAATCTGTTGCAGCCTCGCCTGAAACTATGTTTATCCTTACTGCGCCGTCCTGTATGCGTTCAGAAGACGTAATTATGATATTTCCTGTTTCCTTGGTGTTATTGCAATGAGTACCAGAGCATGCCTCTGCATCAAAACCGTCGATTTCTATTATGCGCAGTTCTTTTTCAGGAACAGCGCCTCCTTGATATATGCGCATGCCATATTTTTTTTCTGCTTCCTGTCTTGGGATGACTTTTTTTGTTATCTTAAGTCCTTTTTTCACTGTTTTGTTTGCCATGGTTTCAATGGTTTCTATTTCTTCGTCTGTTATTTGTTTGAAATGTGTTATGTCGATATGAGCTCTTTTCACAGATTTTGATGAGCCTGCCTGCCATACATGATTGCCAAGCACCTTCCTTGCAGCGCCATTAATTATGTGGATTGCACTATGATGTTTTGTCAGTTGTTTTCTTCTATCAATATCAATCCTACAATGAACTGTATCATTTTCATTGAAATTCGAGTTCTCTACATAATGATATACAATGTTTCCTACCTTCTCTACCTTGTAAACAAAGGAATTGTTCAGCCATCCCTGATCAAAATCCTGGCCGCCTGATTGTGGATAAAAACATGTCTGATCAAGCACGACAATCTTGTTGTCAATTATTTTCAGAACCCTTGCATCAGTTGTCATGCATTCATGCCATAATGCCTTTGTCGGCTGCACATCTGGCGTTGGCTCTGAGTGTGTTTCCTCTTTCATGTGCTTTTCCGAAAGCTCGTGATAGAAATCGCCAGGGACATCTATCTCTATGCCGTTTTTCCTGGCTACATCAATTATCATTTCGGGCATTATGCCATGCGATTCATAAAGCTCTACAAATCTTTTTTTGTCAAATACTATTCTTTTCTGTGTCATTGACTCTACGATCCTTGAACCCCTTTCCTTTGTTGTCCTGAACCTTGATTCCTCTGCCTTTAGTATTTCGTCAAGTTCACCTAGGTTCTCTTTCAGTCTTGGACTGAAATTCTTTAGATGCATCGCATGCATCCTACAGACCTTTGCCAAATCAATATCAAAACCGAATTTTTCTATAAAACCAAGAGCCCTTCTCAGTATAACCCTTAAGTTATATCCGCCTCCGACATTGCTTGGTATTGCACCATCTGATACTGCATAGAGCAGAGATTTTGAATGGTCTGCTATTGCATATATTGCTTCCAGTTGCTCTATCTGTTTTATCATCTCGTCGACATCTATCTTCAGCTCTCTTGCAACAGTTTCTTTTACTGCCTTGTAATTTGACATTTTATCTGCGTCAATATCGCTCGCTGATTTTGAGTATCTGAGGAATATATCTTTATCATAATCAATCCCCTTCTTCAGCTTCTCAATAACGCTGCCGAACACTGCATCATAACATGTTGGCGTGCCTTGTGACAACCATGCAAACCTTTCAAGGCCTGCACCCATATCAACAACCTTGTAATCCATCTGCTGATAGTTGTCAGGCGTGCCAAGGAATTCAGTGAAAACCGCATTTCCCAGTTCAAGCCCGCGGACATAATATTCCAAGCTATAACCAAATGCATTGGGACCTACCCAAACATCCTCAAGAAACGTTATTTCCTCCGGGCTTATTTTGAAAACATCTGTCAATAATTTATAGTCAAGTTCGATGCATCTGTCTTTCCAGTAGCCATTCTTGCCATCATATAATGAATGCTGACCGACCATGACAAAGTTCGTCATGTGCCTGCCTGTGACGCCTACATTCTGTATGTCATTAAACCTCATGCAACTTTGTGGTATTATCAGCGGATTGGCTGGGAGTTCAAATACAGTCTTGCCATTGTACATGCGCTGGAATGCAACGATGCTCGCAACAGTGAAATACAATCCCGGAAACCATCTGCACACAACAGGATATGAATCAACAGGCTTGTGGCCGTTCTTGACAAAAAACTTTTTGATTTTTTTCCATGATTCGATATAACCAATTTTTCTTATTGGCGTGTTTCCTATGAATTCATATCTTTGGCACGGCGGGTTCGGACATGTTGTTCGTTGATCATCCAATGTCCAAAACCCAGTTCCGCAATGACATACCTTTCTCTTGAATCCAAGCTTGTCAAAGAGTTGAACTTTATAATACTTTTTGTAATCAGAAGAAAATTTTTCCTTTAGGATTTCTTTTGTATTCATTAGAATCACTTATCGTTTATTTGTCCCCTTATAAACATCACTTTTTCGATTACGCTTAAAAAACTTCAA
>JAZDJX010000003.1:0-6311 GCA_043803505.1 Candidatus Aenigmatarchaeota archaeon
GTTCTGCATGGAGAGAAGATTGACATCAAAAGGCATGGAATAAAGACTGATATAAAGGCTGTAACACTGTACAAATTCTCTGTGAAAAAAACAAAGGATGAATGGAAAGCTGTGGTCGTGGTGGATATTTAGCTGGAAAATTTTCCAAGACTGCCCTGCATATCATATAATATCTTTTTCATCTTCTTCTCTTTATGGCGTGCAGACCAGTAATACGCCTCGTCGCGCGTGTCTTTTGTCATAAGCACTATCACTTTTCCTGGTTTTGTTCTTGCAGTCCTGCCTGTCCGCTGGATAAGCCTCACTGCACTCGGCACTGGCTCATAGAAAATTACCACATTTGTTTCCTCGATATCAAGCCCTTCCTCACCGACCTGAGATGCAATGAGTATATTATAGAAACCTAGCTTGAACTCATTGAGAATTTGTACCTGCTCTTTCTGGCTCAAGCCCTTACCTTTCTTCTTTGTCTGGCCGATGAATTCGACAGGCGCTGCGTTTCGAACGTCGTGAAGAACGGCCTCAATCTTTTCAATTGTATCCCTGAACTGTGCAAATATTATTATGCCTGCCAACTTGTTTTCCTTGAGCTCAGCAGAGATTATATCTTTCAATCTTTCCATCTTTGGATGCTCAATTTCATTTTTTATCAGCTCGTTGAGTATATCCATTGCAGCTGTAAAATCCTCATTTTTAATGAGTCTCTCAACTGCCTTTGTTTTGTCGTCTGCAAACGAGTCAGTGTATTTCTTCAGCGAGTAAATGCACTGTGTTTCCAGCAACAGCAATGCGTGGTCAATCTTGAGAACTTCCGCGAGTAGCGACATTGCTGCATAGCTTGGACCTGTCTTCCTTCTTGCAAGCTCCTGCTGCATTGCTAATATCTGTGATTTGGAAACCATGGGAGAATGCAGAATTCTCCATGACATAAGCTTCTTTATTTTTTCATCCTTGATTTTTTCCAGAAGCTGCTTTATCTTTTTCATTTCGTCAGAAAGCAAAACTTCCTCCCATTCATATTCAACCTTCTGTATGTATGCCTTCACGTCATTGTCGTCTCTTGTCCGAATCTCAACATTTGTAATGAAGAGTTTTTTCATTACTTCTTCTATTTTGTAATGATACGAGCCAGGAGATGCTGTGAGCGCAAGGATTAGTCCTGATGACTGGTTCACAAAGCAGGCAGCAACATGCGGATAGGCATAATTTCCTACAGCTCTGTGTGCCTCGTCAACAATGAGCAGCGAAAAATTTTTCAGGTTAAGCCTATAGGAATCAAGATCATTTTCTATTGTCTGTGGTGTTGAAAAAATTATATCAGCTTTGTTATACAACTTCACCCTATCCTCAGGCTTTGTTTCGCCTGTCAAAACAACAAGCTCGTCTTCGCCTATTTTCAGGAAGCGCTGAAATGTTTTTTTGTGCTGCTCGACAAGCGGCTTTGTTGGCGCAAGAAAAAGTATCTTCTTGTTCATATCCTTCTCAAGACAGTGTGCTGCAACAATCGCTGCAATATTTGTTTTTCCCAATCCTGTCGGCAACACAACAAGCGTGTTTCCATTGAACGATGTGCGCGCGATGTTGTCCTGATATGCGCGCTTCTCTATTGTGTTTTTATTTATCCAAGGATGTGAAATATATTCAGGCATAGTAGAGAATTGTTGCAGAAGGGTTAAGAATGTGCTAGATTGTTTTGAATGTATACTTTTGTTATTAAGTCCATCAGTTCATATATTGTTTCGGGATTAGCCAAAGTTTTCGACATATTTAAATATTTCCTGAGAGTAAAAAAATAAGTGATGAAATGACTATGTCATTACAAGAATTCGGTTTGGTGTTTGGGGGGATTGTGATATATTCAGTTATAGCTTCAAGTGTTTTGTGTTCTGGGTTATCATACGGAGCAGATAAATTGACTAATTATTTGGATAACAGGAGAATAAACAGGGATATAAACCAACGAGGATGTCAGACTACATTTGATTCTGACGAGAATGATGATGCTTATCTTTTTCACTCTTCTCACTTTTCTGGAGAAATAAATTCACCAAGACCCTACAAAGCTTTTTAATGAACACTGTAAATTAGAAATCCTTTTGAATTGCTTTTATTCTTTCTGCTTTATTCAAACAATCCTTCCTTCGCTCAACAACTTCCAAATGCGATTTGCCTTATGTTGAAGATGTTGTATTTCTTCTGGCGGCAGCTGATGCGACATGGCTGAAAAGAAGTGATGAACTGGTTCCTGTTTTGGTCGCTTTGTCAGATATAAAATATCATTGTCAATCTCATACAGCGGCCAGAGCCTTGTATCGCTTGCGAGGCGGGCTAATTGGAGCGTGTCGCTAGGGTTGAAGCCCCACTGTCTCGGACATGGACAAAAAACATCGATAAATCGGAAGCCAAACATTTCCTTTGCCTTGTTCAGCTTGTTTATATAATCTTCAAGATAGCCGACACTGGCTGTTGCATCATATTTTGCCCTTATACTTCTTGCAAAAGTGTGGATACCTTGTGAATCATTAATGCAAATGTAAATCATATTTTCGTTCGTTGTAGCAGCAGATGTAATAGCACCGAGATTTTCCTGTGTTGACTTGTAGTCAGCAAAACAAATGACAATTTTATCCTTCATTGCTCTTGACACACCGACAGCAGCTGCACAGGCATTTGCACCGAGGCTCAATACAGGTGCATTTGCAGTCTGGTAACTAAGCGCACCCGGCGAAACAATGGCAACACAATTGTCGGCAACAGAAAGTGCAATCTTCATTGCCAGCAATGAACCACAGCCACGACATATTCCTGGTGATGAAAAAACCCTCTTGCCTCCGATTTCTGTATAGAGCTGTACTGGTATTCCTGCCAATGCCTCAATTTCTGTTTCAGGTGCAATTTCTTGTTTCGTTTCATGTTTCACAACCATATGCTACCCTCCTTTTCCTGTTTTTTCAATGCTGCAAATATATCAAAAACATCGTTTTCATTGATGTATTTGTATGAGTGAAAAACAGAGCATGCACACATTTTCTTTATCTTATTATACAAAATTCCGCCTGACTGATCTATAACAGCAATGCGCTTCCCGACAAGCTTGCTGAATTCTTCTTTCTGTAAAGGGAAGAACCGTGGTCTTAGCAATCCAACCTTCTCACCCATTTCCCTCAGTTTTTCGACAGCTGCCTTGACAGTCATGGCATGATAGCCGGCAGCAACGATTATGTATTCAGCATCGTCTGTAAAGTAGCGTTCATAGAAATCTGTTTTCCATTGTTCATTAATTTTTTTCATTATTGAAATTGCATTATTGGCGGCTTTTGTAGCCTGAAGCATGAGCTCTGTATATCCTTTTTCATCAACAGGTGCGCCAATACAAACACCATTTGAAATCTTGTTAGGTAGTTTCAGTTTTTGCAGGTTTGTTTTCATCTGCGGAACCACATGCTCCATGTAGGTTGTGACGTCTATATTAATAACAACAGGCATGAGCACGTTTTTGTTCTCAGCAAGGCTGTATGCCTGTATAATAGAATCAAAAACTTCCTGGTTCGTAGCTGGCATGAATATAAACTTACCTGAAAGTCCCAGTACATTATGACTGTAGATTGCTTTGTCTGTTCCTGAAACCGAAGAAACATTTGCAATTACAAGCGGAATTCTCATGTAAGAAGCTATATCAAGCGCTTCTTTCTGAAGGTTTACAGCAGAAACAAAAGACCTTTTTTCACAAAGCGTAATGGCAGCAGCAGATATGATGGAACTGGACTGGCTTTCAACAGAAAAGATTTCTATTGGCACTTCATTTTTAGTTATCTGTGCGTTCAGTTTTTTCAATTCAATTATGATATCGCTGGCAGGCGGTGCAGGGTAGCTTGGAACAATTTCTGCATCTGCTAGCTTGGCAGCCAGAGCAGCAGCCTGCGCTGCACTCAAAAATTGTGGTTTTGGTGGCATATTATTCCTCCTTTTCTTCTGCTATGGCTGTAACAGGGCATTCCCTGAGGCATACCATGCATCCAGTGCAAAAATCTTTCATAATAGATGGACTGCCTGCTTTTATCTCTATTGTATTATGCGGACATGCAGCAACGCAGTACATGCACTTTACACAAAGTTTCATGTATATTTTTGGCATTGCTGCTTTTCCTGCAGGCCTGGCTGGCATGCTTGCAGGTATCTTTTTTTCATCATACTTTACTTCGTCCTCTGAAATCATGACCTCATCCTCTTTACATTTTTGTAGCCTTCATCCACTGCAATATGGTAGGAATGGATATCTCCAGCAGCTTCTTTTATTCTTCTTAACGGAAGCTTTCCGAATATTTTTGCAAATGCGCCGAGCATCACGTAGTTTGAAATATGTTTTCCAAGTCCCTGTGATATGCCATCTGCATCAACTATGAAATTCTTTGTCTTGAACCTCTTGATAAGCAATGGTTTTCCAGAGTTGATAATAGCAAAAAAAACCGTCCTTATTGCCTTCAAATGCAGCTGTTATAAGTTGATTGTCAAAAATAATGACAAAATCGGGATTTTTAACATCTCTTGTGACAATTTTTTTCTTTTCAAACCTTACAAATCCTGAAACAGGATAAAAACCATTCAAATCCTTATTTATGATGACCTGGGATTCAAAACCGCCCAAAAATCCGGCTTTTCCGAGAATACGCGATGCCTCTTCAACCCCTGTTGTCCCAAAAAGAGCAATTCCTGTCATTTGCAAACACGTGTATATCTTTGTTGGATAATCAATTTAAGGTTATCGTAAGTTGAAATGTATTCAGTTGAAAAATAGATGTATGGCTTCTTGATGACTAATTTTTATATAACAGCGTTAAATTAGATTACTAAATTACTGCTTTGCAACATGAATTAAACTATTTTCACAATATTCTTTTTATATTCTACATGAGAAAATAATGTTATGGCTAATTATAATAATGAAATAGAGCATGCCTTGGAAAAACATAGCATCAAAATAGGGCAGAAAGTCTCCATAGAAAGGGGAGGAAAAAGCTATGAAGGCTTTGTTATGCCGCCTTCAGATGGCAATACACTTGTCCTCAAGCTTGATAGCGGTTATAATATTGGCATTGAATTCAGCGGTGCAAATATAAAAAAATTAGAAGGAAAAAGGGAACTGAAGAAGCCATCAACAAAGATAAAAAAACATAAGCCAGATCCTGACAAACCTACTATTGCTATATTGCACACTGGAGGAACAGTTGCGTCGCGCATTGACTATGAGACAGGCGCTGTAACGCCAGCACTCACGCCTGAGGAACTATTTGCTCTTGTACCAGAGCTTGAAAACATAGCAAACATAAGGCTGCATGTTTTCAGCCAGATGTTTTCAGAAGATATTGAACCTCAGCACTGGACAAAACTTTCAGAGAAAGTTAAGGAAGAAATAGAAACTGGCGCTGATGGTGTGATAATCACTCATGGCACAGATACAATGCATTATACAAGCGCTGCGCTTGACTTCAGCCTCCAAAATCTGCCGGTTCCTGTATTGCTTGTTGGCTCGCAACGCAGCAGCGATCGTGGAAGCAGCGATGCATCAATGAACCTGATTTGTGCATCATATTTCATTGCAAAATCAGATTTTTCTGGTATTGCCATCTGCATGCATGGAAGCATGGATGATGAATATTGTTTAATTCATGATCCGGTAAATGTAAGAAAAATGCACACATCAAGACGTGACACATTCCAGAGCATTGATGTCCTGCCTTATGCTAAAGTACACAAAGATGGGGAAATAGAATTCATTCATGATAATTACCAAAAAAAAACATAATGAAAAAATAAACCTGCAAAACAAATTTGAAAAAAACGTGGCTATTGTCAAGACGTATCCTGGCTTTTCTCATCGTGAGCTTGATTATTATAACAACTACAGAGGTATTGTCATTGAAGGTACTGGTTTGGGTCATATACCTGTCACTGCAACAGATGAAATTACAAAAGATCACACAAAACTGCTTGAAAAAATAAGTGAGCTGTCACGTAAGGCTGTAATTGTACTTACATCGCAATGTCCATATGGAAGAATAAATGCAAATGTTTATTCCGCTGGCAGAAAGTTGCAGCAGGCTGGCGTGTTGCCGCTTGCGATGACGACAGAGTCAGCCTTTGTTAAATTATGCTGGGCGCTTGGACAGACGAAAAATCCAGAAGAAGTCAAAACGCTGATGAAAACAAACATAGCTGGTGAGATTATAGAGAAGATAGACCCTAGGGCATTTCTGTTTTACAAAAATGATTGATATCAATAAAACAAAACATTCTTAACCTTATCACATAAC
>JAZDJX010000004.1:0-2385 GCA_043803505.1 Candidatus Aenigmatarchaeota archaeon
TCTTCTATTGTGCCTGTTATCATCACGCTTGAATTCAGCGTTTTGTTCTGCAAAGCGCCTATTATAGTAACAGCCATTGCAGCGCCTGCACTCGGTCCCTCAACAACAGTTGCATTGACCTCTATAGAATAAATAACATCATAATTCTTCATGCTCATGTTCATATATTTTCCAGCAATCTGTGCGGCAATCCTTCCTGAAAGCTGCGTGTCTGCCTGAGCCAGAACATCATTGACATTGACAAGAACAAGCCCGCTGCCTGGCCTGACGCGTGTCAGTAGAATGCCGGCAACACCTGTACCCTCGCTGTCAACAGCAGGGAGCATTGTCTGTGTTACATGCTCGCCATCTATTGCTTTTATGTCATCCATTACTTCTCCATTATTATTGCTTTCCATGGCAGAAAATTTTTTCTGGTAAACGTATGTACCTGTCATCATGCCAAGAAGAAAAACCACAGCAATAACGAATACAAGATTGGTAATGCTTATCTTCATTTTTCTTTCCTTTGGCATTTATGTCACCTGATTAAATTATTTGCATGTGTTTATCCCGCTGTTCTCAAGTATATCGGTCTTTACATAGAAGGGCGTCCCTGTTCTCACCGAGAGCGCAACAGCATCGCTTGGCCTGGCATCAAGGTTGAGAATCCTGTCATTTTGTATCATATATATCTTGGCAAAATATATGCTATCTACATACCTGTCTATCCTTGCAGACAAAATTTTAATATCATATGTATCAAATATATCCTTCATTATGTCGTGGGTTAGCGGTCGTTGTTCAACAACACCATCAAGACCGCGCTTTATCGAAAATGACTGATCTTCTGTAACCTGGAATGATATCATGCGGCATCCAGCACTCATACTTAATTTCGGACCGTCAATAGCAAGGTTCACTTTTGTGTAGCCTTCTGTTGGTATTTCAATTTTTTCATTGCTTTTCATGATTTTTTGTATTTCTTGCTTTTCATAGCTGCCTATGTATAATCCTAACAAAAATATGATAAGCATTACAAGAAGTATTGCAATCTTTGTTTTCACTTTATGTCTAGGTTTGGTTGGCATAGCATAAATACCTTTGGGAAAAATATTAAAGTTTTTTCTTCGCTAATATCTTCTATGAAATCGTCTACCAAAATTTCTTCTGGGCCTTTCTGAAAATTTTCTTTGAGGTTGATTTATTTTTCTGTCGAAATTTTCTTCTTTCAGGCATATCACATCATTGTAACTTGCTATTTTCCTGAATGACTCATGATCGTTTTTTGCAAGAAGTGTTATTGCTTTTCCCTCTCTGCCTATGCGCGCCGTGCGTCCAATCCTGTGTATATAATCATCGGGGGTTTTTGGCACATCAAAATTGAAAATATGAGAAACATCTTTTATATCCAGCCCCCGTGCAGCCACATCCGTAGCTACAAGGACATGCGGCCTGCCCCTATGAAATCCTTCGAGAAGATTAGTTCTTCTGCTTTGTGTCAGACCGCCGTGCAGGGTCTTTGCCTCTATGCCATTTGCAGCCAGCGTGTCGCCGACTATGTTTGACATATGTCTTGTTCCACAGAAAACTATGGCAAGCTTTGTTTTTTCCTTTTTAATAAGATGAACAAGCAGTGATATTTTTTCATCCTGCCTGGCATTGTAATAAAACTGTGCAAGCTTGTGCTTTTCCACTGTTGCCTGCGCAGCTATTTTTTCCGGATGTTTCATATAAGCCTTTGTAAGATAGAATATTTTTTCGGGTATGGTAGCAGAGAAAAGCATAGTCTGCCTGTTTTGCGGCAGATGTTTTATTATCAGCCTTATATCATCGATGAAGCCCATGTCCAGCATCCTGTCTGCTTCGTCAAGAACGAGTATTTTCAGGTTTCTGAAATCAATCGTCCCTCTTCTCATATGGTCAAGAATCCTGCCAGGCGTTCCAACAACAATCTCTGCTCTTCTGAGCCTTACAATCTGCTCATCTATTGAAACTCCGCCGTAGATTTCTGATATCTGTATATGGAAATTTAATGCAGCTTTCTTCATGACTTCAAATATCTGCAGCGCCAGCTCTCTTGTCGGGCAAAGAACAAGCGATTGTATTCCCTTACCGCGCTCGGCTTTCTGTATCATTGGTATTGAAAATATAAGCGTCTTTCCAGAGCCTGTCATGGACTTTGCAACAATATCGCGTCCTGAAAGGGCTGCCGGCAGAGCCTTTTCCTGTATTTCCGTGAGTTCTGTTATATTCATTTCTTGTAGGATTTTCTTTATCCTGCTGTCTATATCCATCTCAGAAAATTTCATTTTTTTCACTCTGTTTTGATTTGTTATGGATAGTTTAAATAGGAATACGAAAGAAATAAATCTTATGCGGCTTATTTGGCTACATGCTCCCAGA
>JAZDJX010000005.1:0-24868 GCA_043803505.1 Candidatus Aenigmatarchaeota archaeon
CTTCATGTTGACATGGACTCATTTTTTACGAGCATTGAAGCAAAAGAGAATTCATTGCTGAAAAACAGGCCTATCATAGTAGGCGCTGACCCAAAGGATGGAAAAGGGCGCGGAGTTGTTTCTGCATGCTCATATGAGGCAAGGAAATTCGGCGTGCATTCTGCAATGCCTATTTCCAAGGCTTATCGCCTGTGTCCGTCTGCTGTTTTTCTTCCTGTAAATTTCCAGCTTTACACAAAGGTATCTGAACGCATAATGGAGATTCTGCGCGGCTTCGCCAACAAATTCGAGCAGGTCAGTATTGATGAGGCATATCTTGACGTGACAAAAAGTGCAAGGACATTTAGTTCTGGCATAGCGATTGCAAAGCAGATAAGAAAGCAGGTTGCGACAGAAGGCCTCACATGTTCCATAGGCATAGCACCGAACAAGATTGTGGCAAAAATGGCAAGCGATTTTGAAAAGCCAAGCGGTATCACGATTGTATTGCCGCATGAGGTGAAACAATTTCTCTATCCGCTTCCTGTGAGAAGGCTTCATGGTGTCGGAAAGGTGACAGAAACCCGCCTGAAGGAGCTTGGAATAGAGACTGTTGCTGACCTTGCGATGTTCAATGTCCAGAGGCTCGTAAGCTGTCTTGGAAAATGGGGGCTTTACCTTCACATGATTGCAAACGGAATTGACGAGAGCGAAGTTGAGGAGAGCTATTCATGCAAATCCGTCAGCAGGGAGGTAACATTTGAAAGTGATATAGATGATTTTCTTGCGCTTGACGAGGCAATAGACAAAATGGCAGATGATATTCATGAGGAACTTGAGATAGGCGGCTACACGTTCAGGACAGTCGGTATCAAGATCAGATTTGACAATTTCGAAACACATATGAGACAAAGGACAATGCCATATCAATCGTCTGACATAGAAGTGATAAGCCGCGTTTCAAAGCAGCTCATAAAAAAATTCCTTGGCAGCAAGAAAAAAATCCGCCTCGTAGGCATAAAGCTCGGCAACCTCAAGGAGCAGCATGAACAGAAGAATCTCAGGGAATATTATGCTAAGTTATTGAGATATTAAAAAGGAACCTAAAAATTATGCTCTCGAACATATTTTTTTACTCTTTCCATAAAATTTATCTTTTGGGGAATTTAAGTTTGTTCTTCTTCTATTTTTTTAATTTCATTGCATATTCATGTTCTTGTAAACCAGGTATTGATTCTATACGTTTTACTCCTTTGAATTTAGCTGTTGCTCCACTAACATGTGGTGGTGGAAGAGGAAGTTCTAAATCCCCACTTTCTGGTATTCCTCCTATTATTTCTTTAAGATAGACTTCAAGATCTTGTGGTGACATTGAAACCTGCAAAACACCTGTTTGTTGATTAAAATCATATATCTTTTTATTATTTATCGTAAAACTATTCATACATCCATAATCTCTTGTTCCATCATGTTTGACTGTATAGATACCAGTTCCATCTGAAACTAATCTCACCATTTGAATCACTAATCCAACATTCATATACTAATCTTTTTAAGATTTAAAACCTTGCAGGCAAAGCTCGAGTTTTTAAGAAGATGTGCTGCGTTAGATAATTCATGACATATGCAGAAATTGAAACAATTCAGAGGCCGGCAAAAATAGTTTTTGAGCCAGAAGATTGGCGCAAGCAGTCATATCAAGACAGATTTAATCAGACAGACACGAGCGGCTATGAGGTGTTTCTATTAGAAAGCACTAATAATTTTAACAATCGTTTTCAGCAGATGATGGAAGAAATCTACAAAAAGTGGGGATGTTTCGGACTGATATTTAGAGACATTGTAAGAAATGGTGGAAAAGGAACTAATGATAGAGGCATGTTAAATCTTGATTATATTTCTCACGCAGGCACACAATGGGAAAGGAAATATAATGTATGGGCACCTAAATATGGCTTATTTGTGCCAAATGATGATTGTGAAACTATAAACGGAATGGTGGTTCCGTTTGTGCCTGGCACACTTGTTCCTTTTGAGACTGTGAGTAATGGGAGAGAAGCAAAAAAAAAGATTTGAAAAATACGGTCTTAATCCAGATTATGTATCTTATTTCCATAGACATAAATATGATAGTGACAGATTTGCTGGTCGTGGCTTCTATCCTAACCCCGATGGCGAAGGTCGTTTCATTGTGGATCTTGATTGGATTCCCTCCGATTATCCTAGTGATGTCGACGTGTTCTCTCTTCCGGTCTATAAACTATCAGAGCCAGAGGAAGCTGCTATGAAAGTTAATGCACTTCCACAGAAAGTTGAAACTAAATAGCCTAAACCTTAGGAAAATTGTCATTGAATTGCTTTGCATCATTTTCAAACACATTTAAACCTTTGTCGGCATTCTATTGGCATGGTACAGAAATCGTATGGCAAGATGCGCGGTGTGAGGAAAAAAATAAACAGCTCACGTGTTGGAGCAACGCATCTGATGAAAAAATTCAGCATGGGCAGCAACGTCTGCGTCACGTATTCGTCAATAGCAGGCATGCAGCACCCGAGGTTCCATGGCATAACAGGAAAAATCATTGGAACACGTGGCAGAAGCTATCTGGTATCTGCAAAAATCGGGGAAAAGATGAAAAAAATTCTTGTCAGGCCAGTACACCTGAATTCGGCAGGATAAGTTTTTAATAGTTGGAGGCAAAAGTAAATCTGGATTTTTCATTTAATTTGTTATAATCATGGTGATTTTATGGAAATTTCTTCAGAAGAAACAGTAAGCATCGCAGAAGCGAAAAAAATACTGGAAAAAAGAAGGGACGAAGGCGAACTAATTTACGAGCAGAAGATATGTCTTGAATACCTTGACAAAGTGACAAAGTCTGATCTAAGCAGCATGCGTGATGATCTTGCACCAATCAGCATACTTAAGCCGCGACATGTAGCGCTTATTATTAATAACATGCCTGAAACCGAGGATGAGGTTCAGGCAATCTTTAACAAGGAGATGCTCAACCTGAAGAAGGAAGAGATGAAGCAGATAGTTGACATTGTGAAGAAGTGCAAAAAGTGAATTCTTGTGACAAAAAAGAAATTACGAACGACTCCAAAAGAAGTGCTGGAAACATGGCGAACAGGCAGATTAGGAGCAAAATACATGACATTATATATGCTTCAGGATAAGCATCCAGAAGTTACGAGAGAATTGAAATATATAATTGAAATTTTGCGAGACCGCCATCAAACTGGGACAGATGTGACTGCAGTTTTTCAAACTTCCTATCCAAGCGGAACATCTGAAATTTATAGAGAGATAAAACGTCTTATTAAGCAAGCCTTTTCAGTATATGGTAAAGATGATAAGTACACAAAACATGTCTTGTCCATGGGCAGTCATTATGTTGCTGATGTGCTTATACAAAACAGCGAAACTCAAAAATTTGGCGGGCGCAGGTTTTGGTATCCTGCTGCAGAAAGATGATTCTTCCTTTTTTTCCACTGATTTTTAACCGAATTATTCAGGAAATGAGATGCTTTGCATAACCATGGGCTAAAGCCCATGGTATCCTGTGTGCATCTCAAGTGAAAAGTACGATTTGAAAATCGTAGTATTCATACTTTTCACAATAAAAACTAAATATTGCTTGTTCCTTTGACTTATTTCTTCTTTTTTCACCTGCTGATTTACTTTAAAAACATTTTCATTCAACTATAACATTATGAAAAGCCTTTGGGGTTGTTGGTATGAAGGAAGAAAAATGTATAATCCTGGACTTTTTGTCCTCAGGATACTCGGACAGGCGGCATTCAGAACCAATAGCCCAGGCTGTAGGTTATGATTACTTCTCCTTGCTTGAGGTCGTGCCAAAGGAAGGTGTGCAACTGAAGTCAGAACAGGTTGTGAACCTTCATGACAGGGACAATGATGTAAAATTCATAAGAAGCTGGCTTGAATACAGGGACCTTACAGGCTATGCAAAGAACGTGCTGCCTGAAGCTGTCACGAAGATAGTTATAGAAAATGAGGCAAGGTTCGTTGCCTTCTTTAATACATCAAGGATGCTGACACCGAGAATGCACCAGATACAGCTTCTGCCTGGCATAGGAAAGAAACACCTGCTTGATATCCTAGATGAAAGAAAAAAGAAGCCATTCGAGTCATTGGCTGACCTTGCACAGCGCGTCAAGCTGTTCCCGGAACCAAGAAAGATGATTGAGAAACGTGTAATGAACGAGCTCATGGGAACTGAGAAACATTACATCTTTGTCGCGCCAAAGAGGAAGGAATATTAGACAGACAATTTTTATCTTATTGTATCACAAAAAATTCGTTTTAAGTATTTTTTTGCATTTTTAATCTTATGAAGTTCGCCCATATCGCTGATGTGCACCTTGGATCATGGAGCAACCATCCAGAACTTAGGGAATTTCCACTTCTTGCGTTTGAACGTGCGTTAGATACATGTATAGAAGAAGGTGTTGATTTTATTCTGATCTCAGGCGATCTTTATGACACATCGATACCGCCCATAGACATTTTGTCCAGGTCTGTTGCAAAAATGAAAGCATGCAAAGACAGTGACATAAGAATTTATATTATCGCAGGCTCGCATGACTTTTCTCCAACAGGAAAGACGATGATAAGCGTGCTTGAAAGCGCAGGACTGGTAATAAATGCTGCAAGGTTTCAGCATGGCTTTGTTGTTGACAGAACAGGCGCAAAGATAACAGGCATGTTCGGAAAAGCAGCCGGCCTTGAGCGTGTAAATTACGAATCAATGAGAGATGCAGCCAATGAAGATGGATTCAAGATATTCATGATGCATTCGGCAATAGAGGAGTTCAGGCCTCCTATCCTGAAAAACATGGAAGCCCTGCCGCTGTCGCTTCTGCCAAAAGGGTTCAATTATTATGCCAATGGCCATGTGCATGAAAGGCTTGTGAAAGAACTTGATGGCTCATATATGGTTTTTCCGGGCGAGCTGTTTCCTACAGAATTCAGGGAGCTTGAACATTATGATTGCGGCTTCGTCATAGTCAATGCAGACGGCAAAGAAGTCAATATCTTGCATAAGCCGATAAAGCTCTGTGATGTCGAGATGATTGAACTGGATGCTGAAGGAATGCCATCTCAAAATGTTGAATCAAACATAATGAAGCAGGTTGAGAGTCTTGAACTTAACAAAAAAATACTTCTTGTCAAGGCATCAGGCACGCTTGGAAACGGCAAGCCAAGCGACATAAACTTCAAGTCAATAGCTGCTGCTGCCCAGGCCAAGGGTGCATTCACTGTGAAAAAGAATTTCTCAGGACTTGATGCAAAGGAATTCAAGGAAGTTGAGGTATCTGTAGGAACAATGGAAGATCTCGAAAGAGATATCATAACGAAACATCTGCAGACATCATCACCTTTTGCTAATGAGCTCAACATCATATTTGATTTGATGTCTGTACTGAAGGAAGAAAAGGTAGAGGGAGAGACAGACACTGTATTCAAGGAAAGGATAAAGTCAGCAGCAAAAACTGTTGTAGGTCTTGATAAATGAAAATAAATTATGTGAAGCTGAAAAACATAAGGAGCTATCTGGATGAGACAGTGAGCTTCCCAGACGGCTCGCTGCTGCTCTCAGGCGATGTCGGTTCAGGAAAATCAACAGTGCTTTTTGCCGTAGACTTTGCATTGTTTGGCACAAGAAGCGAGGGATATATTGGTGAAGCCCTGCTAAGACATGGAAAGGATTCTGGTAGTGTTGAACTTTGTTTTAATCTCGATGATAATGTTATCACGATTAAGCGTACGTTGAAAAGGTTGCGAGACAGTGTCAGTCAGGGTACGGGCACACTCGCAGTCAATGGTTTTGAGGAAGAACTTTCTGCAACAGAGCTGAATGCAAAGGTGCTTGAATTGCTCGGCTACCCATCTAGCAGAAAGGAGTCAATATTCAGGTATACAGTTTACACACCACAGGAACAAATCAAGCAGATAATACTCAGCGACGAAAGGCTTGACATCCTGAGAAGGGTTTTTGGCATAGACAAATATGGAAGAATAAAGGAAAATGCAAGTGTGTTCCTGACAGAACTCCGTTCGATAAAGAGAATGCATGATGCGCTCGCAAAGGACCTTGAAAAAGATCTCAATGAAAAAGAGATCAAGCAAACATTGTATACCGAGATATTAAAAAAGTTTAATGAACAAAAAGAAATCCTTTCAAATATTGACGCTAAAATTCGTGAAAAGACATCACAACTCGAGATTATTGAGAGTCAGCGAAATATGATAAATGCCCTCAGACAGAAAATAGCAGCACGCAATGCAGAGGCTGTTGCAAAGCGTGCAAGACTCGGTGGTATAAAACGTGATATTGATGAAGCTGAAAAAAAACTGAAGTTATCAATGGTAGAGATTGAAAAATGTCTTGCTGTAAAAAAGCCAGCTATGACGCCCAGCGAAATAAATGCAAAATTTTCCTCTTTGCAGGCTAATCGAGAAATACTTATAGCAAAAAAATCGTCTGTCAGCCAAGAAATCTCAAAATTAGAAAGCATACTCATGAATGGCATCTGCGCTGTATGCGGCCAACCTGTACATGACAGGGAATCTTTCGTTGAAAATATAGAAACAAAGAAATTCGATAAAAAAAGAATAGAAGATGATATCAGTCAGACAGATACTATCATGCATAAACTCAAAGCATTTCAGAATGATGCAATTGGCTATATGGCTGTTGCTGAAAAAATAAACCATTTGAATAGCATGATTGCAGAATCACAAAAAAATATCAGCAGGCTTGAAGCTGAGCGTATTGTGCTTTCTACTGATATAACAGACATTGATAAAGAGCTTGCTGAGCTTCAGACATCTGTATCCATGACTGGAGATATTGAGGACAAATACAGAAAAAAAAGAGAAGATATTAATGCCATCAATATAGAAAAAATAGAAGCGTCAGGGATTCTTGCAAGGCTTGAGCAGCAGCATTTGGATATAACGGATACACTTAATCGTCTGGCAGAGGAAATAAACAAGAAACAAAAAAACAGAAGCATTGTTATGCGTATAAGCACTATAGAGAATTGGCTTGACTCATTTTTTCTCATGCTCATGGAAACTATCGAGCGACATGTTATGGTGACAATACAAAAAGAATTTAATAGCTTCTTCCAATCATGGTTTGGAATGCTTATAGAGGATGAAAGCCTCAATGTCAGGATAGATGACGAGTTCTCACCGTTGATAGAGCAGAACGGGTATGAAACAGCTTATGAGAACCTATCGGGAGGCGAGAAAACAGCAGTTGCACTTGCCTATCGGTTGGCATTAAGTAAGGTAATAAACAGCCTGATAGAAACCATAAGGACAAAAGACCTGTTAATACTTGATGAGCCGACAGACGGCTTCAGTACAGACCAGCTTGACAGGATAAGGTATGTACTTGACGAGCTGAAGATGAAACAGGTCATCATTGTCTCGCATGAGCCAAAAATCGACACGTTTGTAGACAACGTAATCAGGATAAGCAAGCAGGATCATGTGTCAAGTGTTGTTTATTAATTTTTTTCGCTGCAGAAAAATTTAAATTATAGATCAAACTCTTTTCATTTATGTTGACATTTTTCCTTGACTGTCGTTTTAGGTGTTTGTTGATTTTTGAGCCTTGCATTCTCTTCTCTCAGTTGTTTTATTTCTGCTTCCTGCAAAGCATCCTTTCTTCCAGCCATGTATGCAATTTCTTTAATATGTTCAATTTCTGCCTGCGACAGCGGCGCTTCTCTGGAACATATACATCGTTCTCTATCAGAAACCATTCGTACATATGAACCTATACAAACTGGCTGATCCATGCCCCACAATGCCCGATAATAAGGCGATGGCCCGCGCATGCTGTAGTAATATGGAACAACAGGCCCTCCTATGCTAACGCGCAAATAGCCTGCGTCTGCTTTAGGTGAAGCAAGTACTAGACCACTCAAAATCAATAATGCTTTTTTCATAATAATCTGTATTAAATTAAGCCAGTAATCCTTAAATCCTTTAATAGAAAGCGATTTTTAAGTAGTGACATTCACGCAGCAATAGCCTTTTTTATTTTCTGTTTGCACGCAAGGCATACCCATTTTTCGTTTATCTTGTCTACTAACCTTCTGTGATTACAGGAAGAACATTTTGCAATGGATAGCCTCATATGTTATTATTAGATTCATCAGGTTATATAGCTTTTTTTACAAGAACATTCTATTTTCTTGTTTCTTTTCTGTATTCAAAATACGAATAAACAAAAGTATATGCAACAACCAAGATTATTGGAACAATAATAAAAAATATTGCATATCCAGGAAAAACTATTCCGAAAAGCGTTATCAATCCTGTAATCTTAAACAGCTTCCCGCCGATTTTGTGTGTCTTGTTCCACACTTTTTCATTGCTCATGGTCCATGGAGTTCTTATCCCAATGAACCAGTTTCTTTTTGCATTCTCTATGAGAATCCCACAATAGTAAAACAAAATAGCAAATGCAGGGGAAAGCATCTGTATCATATCGAATTCGTCATTAAAATTCCAGAATATGGACAACAGGTAAATATAAAATAAAAAAATTATTACCAACATTACAAACCTGTCATAATGATTCCTGAATTTCTTGATATTGAACTCCAGTGGGTCTATTTTTGGTATTATGACAAAAAGTAGAAATAATATAATAGAAATAAACGGCATTAGGAACAATCCAAGTAATTTTGGCATATATCCATTCACACGTCCTTGGGCATCCCAGTGCGAAGCCATATTTTCTGGCATCTGCGGATAGAGATATATGCCTAGGGCAAATGAAATCAAAATTATTCCAATAATTATTACTTCAGTTTTTTTCATGGGTGGCACCTCAATCTATCAGAACCTTCTTTGCGCCATGTTTTTCTTTCGATATATTGCCATAATTATCATGAGATATACAAATTCTTTTGTATGTTGGGAATTATATCAAATTTCTTTATTATTCACAAAAAACTTCTTTATTTCTTCTTCCGGCTTTTCCGAGACGTTTATCCTCAAATCTGAAGGGAAAGCCTTTCTGTAGTTTCCCCACAGAAAGCGTTCATCTAGGAACACGCACACACCCCTGTCTGTCTCGCTTCTTATGCATCTGCCTGCTGCCTGTATTGAGCGTATCATTGCAGGGTATATGTATCCATAGTCCCATCCCCTTCCGAACTTTATATCATAGTAATCTATAAGCGCCTTTGAAAGCAGGTTTGGCCTTTCAAGCGGTATGCCAACAACAATCACGCCATTGAGAAATTTTCCTGGCAGATCAATGCCTTCACTGAACGAGCCTGCCTGGACACCGAAAAGCACAGCACCTTGGGCATACAAAGAAACAAATGAATCATAAATCCTCCTCCTTTCCTTTTTTGAAGAGCCCTGTTGTTCAATCAGGATTTGCTTTTTTATTTTGTTATTGACCATTCCATGTATCCTGTTGCACATTTCATAGCTTGGAAAAAAAACTGCGACATTTCCTGGTATTGAATTCGCACATGACACAACATGTCCTGCTATTTTTTCATAGTTTTCGTTTCTTACTGAATAGCGTGTTGTAACGCCTTTCACAACAATATTGAGCCTGTTCTCTCTGGGAAAAAGCGACGGATATGAATGCATGTCTGTTCTTTCATGTTCAAAGCCAAGCACATCCCTGTACATTTCCATTGGGTAGAGTGTACCAGACATCAGCACGGCAGAATGGCATTGATCGAGAACTTCTTTTGTGATGAGCATAGGGTCAAGACACCTGCATGTAAGCATTGCATAAGATTTTCCTGTTAATGTTTTTCCTGCTGACAGCACGCGACAGAAATTGTTGCCTTCTGTGTTAATCCATGTATCAAGAAAGCCTGCTGCTATGCTTATATGAGAGCGCTTTTTGTTTTCTATTATTTGGCCTGCAGCAAACATCATGTTAGTTATCAGATCGCTCAGGCTTCCAATTTTATTTTCGAGCATATCAACAAAAACCTGCTTTTCCACAAAAGCTTCGTAGCTGTCCTTCAGCTTTTCGCCTTTCAGTTTATCCAAAACATGACTTATATCCGCTATTTCATCTGCAAGCTCGTAGAACCCAAACACCTGTGCCTCTTTGCTGGCTTTAGTAAGGGAAATAGTTGAAATTTTCTTTGACATCAGATCCATTACCCTGTGTGGAAGATTGTGCGCTTCATCGGTTATTATTATCATGTCTTCAAGTTGTTTGTGCATTCTCGTGAGGATTGTCTGACGCAGAGGCGAGAAAACATGATAATAATCTGCAATTATTACATTGCTTTGCTTTGCAAGTTCGGATAATATTTCGTAGGCACAAAACATGGAGGCAGACTCCTTTGCCTCTTCGGCATGAAGCGGCTGCTTTTCAAGAAATGTATTGAGCATGTTTGATGCGGTCAGTTTCAGCGTATGCGATGATGTCCTTGTATTGTTGAAAAATGAGCATCTCTCCTCCTTAAGCAATGTCTTACAGTAATCACTGAAATCCGAATTTGTGAGCATGTCTATTGCTGTATGGGAACAAAGCCATTTCTTGCCTATGAAATCTGTTGTAATAAATTTTTTTCCGCTCTTTTTTTTCATGTGCCTGAGGGTTTCAACAGCGAGCTGGTGCTGGCTGTGCTTTGGCGTAAGAAAGAAAATTGTCTTTGCATTTTCTATCGCATACTCAACAGCAGGGCAAAGCGCTGCGGCTGTTTTGCCCAATCCTGTAGGCGCATGCGCAAGCAGGTGACGCCTGTTTTCCACAGTATTCTTTACGTCATTTAGAAAGTCTTTCTGTACGGGTCTTATAGAATCAAACGGAAACATGAGAATAATTTAGAAACAATGTTCTTATAGCTATTACTATTTTGGGGTTTTGTACCACCCGATTTTTTTGTGGAGCAGCTTTTTTGCAATTACTTCTAGGCCAGTAGCCACCATGAAAACCGAAAACCCTACGAGTGCAACTGGAAAATAAATCAAGTCATCCTTATCAAGATATTTGATGCACTGAAACAGCAGGAATAGAATAACCATTATCAGCGGTATAGCAATGACATAACCAAATAAAAGAAAAAATAATGGTGATATGAAAAAAAATATCGGCATGCCTGAAATAAAGACAAAAAGAACCAACAAAATAAATTCATAAGTATGTATTTTTCCGCATGCATGTCTGAACTCAGAAATGCTTCCGCTCATCCACCTTTCCTGCTGTTTTTTATAGGCACCCAATTTATCCGGCACATACTCTGTGCAATATGCATTGACAAGTTGTGCTTTAAGGTCTTTCTTGTAGAACCTGAATGAAAGATTTATATCTTCTGTCAGGACATTTTCAAATCCGCCTAATTCATCGAGCGTTTTCTTGTAAATGGCAAAATTCCGGCCTGGCATTATGGCTGTGCCTATAATTTTTTCTATGACATTATCCGTGCCATTCAGAAATGCCTGTTCCAGCCTTCCGATTCGTGTTATGATATTATTTTTATTTCTAGGAAGGTTTATCCCGATACATGCCGGATATTTTTCTGACATGCTGGACACAATTTTTTTTATTGTGTCAGTTGCCACAACAGAATCTGCATCAAGAAAATACAGGATGTTTCCGCATGCCTTTTTTACTCCGATGTTCAGCGCATGTGGCTTTCCGTTAGCGCTTTTGTCTATAATTACCTTCGCATACTTTCGCGCTATCTTTGTTGTACTGTCTGTACTGCTGTCGACAACGATTATCTCTAATTTATTTTTCGGATAATCAGATTGTCTCAGTGCCTTAAGAGTTTTTTCTATGACATTTTTCTCATTCTTGGTAGCGATTATTACAGAAACCTTTGTCGGGGATTTGAATTTGGATTGCCGCCCAGCAGGTATCATAACAATGACTAACGCAACAAAATAGATTATAAACAGGCATAATGCAAAAACAATACCGATCATGCCATTATATTGGTATGAACTAAATAAAAATACCATTCAGTATTATTTTCTAACTAAATAGCATAACAAAATTTGTAGAATTTGAATAGCAAAAATGAAAATACAAAAAAAATATAATTCTAATATTTCCTTTTACAAATCCCCTGTTCTGACAGTCTTTCTGTCATTTGTCTTTGCTCTTGCAACAGCATCCTTTATCAGAGCCTCAACTTTCTTGTCAAGACCATCACAGAGATCGCCACCACAATTCATTTCTTCTTTTTTTATAAGTTCCTTGACCTGCGAAACGACTACGTATCCCATCGTGTCACCTCCTTGTTTTGAAATTTGGCTTAAATTAATTAGCAGCCTTTAGTTTAACAATATTTTTTGTTCTGTATTTAAACGTTTTTGTTCCAAAAAAGTATTATAGATGATAATAAATGAAAGGTCAGCTTTTCCCTTACAAGGACGAGAATGTAACAAGGAAAAGACCTTATGTTACGTGGGCGCTGATAGCAGTAACAGTTGCTATTTTCATTCTGAGCCTTACCAATTTTGAGAATATTATAAGCAAATATGGCTTCATGCCGTCAGAATTTGCATTGCTGACACTGCTGACATCTATGTTCCTTCATGGCGGCTTTGACCACATAATCGGAAACATGTGGTTTCTTTTTCTCTTCGGTGACAATGTTGAGGATAAATTTGGCAAGGCAAAGTATCTTGCTTTCTATCTGGTAGCAGGCATAGCTGCTACATTTGTACATTACCTCACAAATCCTGCCTCCACAATACCGACAATAGGCGCAAGTGGGGCAATCTCAGGCGTGCTTGGCGCATACATGATACTCTTCCCGAAAGTCCGCGTTCATGTTGCAGTTTATTACCAGAGAACCACAGTGCCTGCATATGTCATGATAGGCTTATGGTTCTTTATGCAGCTGATATTCGGTGCAATGAGCCTCGCAGGCGGCCAGGGAAGCGGCATAGCATTCTTTGCACATGTTGGCGGCTTTGTCTTTGGCTGTGCTGTAACATGGCTGGCAAGAAAACTGGGAAGGATTTGATGGGATGTTTTATTCCAAAAAGTAGAAATTGCAATCATACGGTTCACAAAAACCATCATGCACAACTTACAGATTCAAAAATCAATTTATTTTGAAAAGTATAAAAGTTTAAAATACTTTTCAATTAAGATGCACAAGGATGTGAGTTTAATTCATCATCCAGAGCATCTTATTTTCCAGCAAGCTTTTTGCCTTTCACATAATGCCAGATTTTTTTTGTCATTTCGCTTGGCGTTATTTTTCCTTTGCCGAATACGTCTTCAACTGTTTCTTTTCTACCTGCAAAGCAAATTGTATAGCCGCCAAATGCCTTTTTCTTTACCATTTTTAAAGCACCTCATATTTTTATTAAATAAAATATGAATCGAAAGTTATATAAATGCGCACCATGGTATTCAGATCTTTGATTTTCCCCAGTCTATGCTCGTTGCTTCCTTGCCAATGAGCTTCTGCAGATAATTGTACACAGAAAGCCCTGCTTTTGCACCCTCGCCTGCAGAGATTATAGTTTGTTTGTATGCAATATTTGTGACATCTCCACATGCAAAAATTCCTGAATGTGATGTTTCGCAGTTTTCATTGGTGATTATCTCATCTGAGCGGTTCAGATCTACAAGATTTTTTATCATATCACTTTTTACTTCATAGCCTATCTCCACAAAAATGCCATTTACAGTCAGTTGCCTTTTTTTGCCTGATTTTACATCTTCAACAGCAAGCGATTCAACAAATTTGCTGCCAGCTATCTCAACAGGTACACTATTGAGAACAATCTCTATATTTTTATGTGTTTTGATTTTTTCAACCATTATCTCGTCTGCCCTGAACTCATCGCGCCTGTGAATAATGTATACTTTTTTTGCAAATTTTGTTAGAAGCTCTGCAGATTCTAGAGCAGAGTTTCCGCCACCTATAACAGCAACTGTCTTGCCAGAAAAAACTGGTGCATCGCATGTTGCGCATGTCGAGACACCACGCCCAATGAATTTTTCCTCGCCTGGTATGCCAAGGCTTTTTGGCACCTTGCCATAAGCAAGTATAAGCGCTGTGGCTTCATATATCTCGCCGTTTGTCAGTGTTACAGCAAAACCATCATCAGTTTTTTCAATGCTGTCTGCTTTTCCAAAAATAAATTCTACACCAAATTTCTTTACCTGCTCCTCAAAAATGTTCATCAGCTTTGGCCCGCTTGGATAGCCAGGCGTTTCCTCGCTATATCCTGGGTAATTCTCTATGTGCTCTGTGAGATTTGTCTGGCCTCCGATATCTACTGTTATCACAAGTGTCTTCAGCTTTTTTCTTGCAGTGTAGATAGCTGCCGTAAGTCCTGCTGGACCGCCGCCGATTATTATTACATCATACATAATTTTCCCAATTTGATTTATTTTTTAATGATTCATTATTCTATTTAACTTATACCAGCTTAAATAATTTCATTAGAGTTATATGCAACTATGAATAAACATGATGCTATAGTTTATATTTTGGTTGTTCTCATACTGGTTTTCTCAGTTGTGAATATTTACATATTTGCCAGCCGAGCTATAATTTCAAATCAGATAGAAAATGAAAAAAAAGAGGCTGCAAGACCTGCCAACATAGAGATAACAAAGATAGTTTTTTCTGAATGTACAGACTGCTATAACATAAGCAATGCTGTTGACGAAATAAGCAGTCATAATGTGAAGATAACAAGCGAAAAGACCGTTGAGTTTGGCACAGACGAAGCAAAAAGCCTCATTGAATCATATGAAATACAGAAGTTGCCAGCTCTTGTAATAAAAGGTGAGCTCAACAAAAGTGAGGAGCTTGCAATATTCTGGAACAGCGCCGGCAAAGTTTCCGGAAATGGCATAGTCTATACAATTCAGCCACCATATTATAGTATTCTGGAGAAGCACATTGTCGGGCTTGTGAATATAACAATGCTGCTTGATAGCTCATGTGAAAAATGTGCTGGCATAGCAGGTTTGCCGTTTTCTCTTAAGCAGCTTGGGGTAAAAATTACAGATGAAAAAATAATCGAATACAATTCATCTGAAGGCAAGATGCTGATGTCAAAATTTGATATAAAACAAATTCCATCGATTGTAATTTCCAAGGAAGTGACTGCTTATGATGCATTGAAGCAAGCATGGAGCCAGCTGAACACAACAGAAAAAGATGGCTATTATGCCATTCACTCTCGGATACCGCCTTATCGTGATTTGTTAACCAATAAAATAGTTGGATTGCTGACGCTGATAACAATTAATGACTCAACGTGCAGTGAATGCTATGACGCAAGCATTAACAAGTTGATATTATTCAGGTTCGGCGCTGCAGTGGAAAATGAATCTGCATATGATATAAACTCGGTTGAAGGTAAAAAATTGAGCAAAAAATACAACATTACAAAGGTACCTATAATCTTAATGTCCCCTGATGCAAGCGTTTATACTACGCTTGTGGAAGCATGGAAAGAAGTTGGCACAGTTGAAAGTGATGACTGGTATGTCATGCGCAATCCAGACATTCTCGGCACATACAAAGATCTGATAACAAATAAAACAGTTGTCATGAATACGACTGAAGAAGTATGAACATATTCTTTAAGTTAATGTTATCGCAATACTAATTATGCGCCAACTTGTTGTTCATAAATGTGAAGGCAACTCACTTCTCATGTGGAATAATATTCGTAATCCGCTTCGCGTCACGCTGAATATTTTCATAACTGAAATTGCAAAATACATGCCGCTTGGATTGAAACGTAGCATGTACCGCGCAATCGGTATTAAAATTGGCAAAGATGTGGCTATAGGTTACAAAGCCCAGTTTGACATTCTTTTCCCAGAGCTCATAGAGATAGGCGAAAACACCATCATTGGTTATGGTGCTACACTACTTGCTCATGAGTTCCTGACAGACGAGTGGCGGACAGGCAAGATTAAGATAGGAAAAAATGTCATGATAGGCGCAAACACGACTGTGCTCTCAGGCGTCAGCATTGGCGACAATACTGTTGTTTCTGCAATGAGCCTTGTGAATCGCGACATACCAGCAAATGTGTTTGCTGGCGGCATTCCGGTGAGGATATTGAAAAGGAAATAATACTTTTGCTTAAAATAAAGGTTTATAAAACTTTAATTCATTCTTTAATGCATGACAGAAAAACAGCCAGAAGAGTTGATTGATTCATATCGATTGAATTGCAGGGGGACAGACAAAGATGGAAAACATGCCTTTCCAAAAGAAGAAGCAGAACCTGTCATAATAAAAGTTTATAGGAATGGAAAAACAAATCCATTGTGCAGATATGCAGAACTCGGATGCATAGCTCAAAGATGTAACCCTGAATTAAAAATTGGAGTACATGAAGATGAACTTGGTGTTTGTCATTACTCAACAAAACTATAAACCCCTTGTTTATTATAAAACTCGGACAAAATTCTTGCTATAAAACTATCTGAGCCGCTGGATAATCATAAATAAAAACATTACCACCAAGATTATAAAATGTTCTCGTTGAAAATTCTCTCTTGTTATATCTTCTCAAATAGAAATTGGCTCCTGCTACTGGCAATAATCAATTTTATTGGTTTTACCTATGGAATTTATTATTACTATCCACAGATTTCTGTGACGCCTGCATATCTGCTTATATTCACTCTTGATTCGCCGCTGCCTGTTTTGCTTTTCGGGATAATATGCCTAGTGCTCTATTTTAAGAAGCAGCCGCCAGGCACGCTTGTTTTCCTCTGCATTGTCGGTATGATAAAATACGGCCTGTGGACAGCGCTGGTTATCCTGCTATTCTGGGATTATTTTTTTGCAATGTCACCGGTCATCTATTCGATGAATTTTCCGCTTCATATCGGCATGATAATAGAAGGAATTGTGCTGTCATATAAATTAAAGTCAAGAACATCGAGCTTTGTATTTGTCTTGTTGTTCTTCCTTGCAAACGACATTCTTGACTATTTTTTCAGCACGCTTCCATTCATACCGTCAAAATACAATACTTATCTGCTTTACGAGAGTCTGGTCGTCACACTTGCTGTTCCTACACTACTCTTCTGGAAGTTCAGGAAACAAAAATAGGGTGAAAGAGAAAATTTCTTTTCATCTGCTAATTTTTAAGAGAAAATTTTCATGATATTCTTTTCACAGAAAAATTATCGCACCAGATATTTCCTACACTATTTTGCAAAAGGGTACAGACAACCCTCAATAATCGGTCGGGCTTATTAGCGGTGACATTAAATTTTACATTAGTCCAACTTTGGTTGCCTGTCAAACGCACGCCTGGGTCAACGTTCAGGCCACAATCACTCTCCCAATCATGGTTATGGTTTGCGTCCACACACTGGCTCCCAATCATCCCCAAGCCCGTAGTCAGCTCGGATTTTATCCAGCCACTGACTTCATATTTATTGTTTAATCTCACAGGGATATCTTGCTTGATGTAATTCTGCTGGGAATCGCCGGTTAATTTGATTGCATCACCTTCCAGCGCCCTTGTTTTCAGGACACATTTATGACTATACCCTGCTGACACTCCGATTGCATCACCTAGGGTATAATCCTCAGACTTGCCGTATGAGTTATCTCCGTTGCAATCCACATTGTGGTTTGATTTCAAGACACAAGTATAGAGATGGCCAACTGCTAAGCCAACCGCATCCCCAACTAAGTAGTCGGTTGGCCAACCTTCATCATGGCCATAACATTTGACATTGCCGTTTGATTTTAAGATACAGGTGCGAGTACTGGCTGCTACAGCAATGGCGTCTCCTGCAGTATAATCTATCAGCTGTCCATCCGTGTCCGTGCCATAACAATGGACATTGCCGTTTGATTTTAGAACACAAGTATGGGACCATCCGGCTGCAACCGCTACTGCATCGCCACCAAGATAATCGTTTGCTTGTTGGTTAGTATTATCCCCATAGCAATCCACATTGTGATTTAATTTTAAAACACAAGTATGATAATATCCTGCTGATACTGCAATTGCATCGCCACCAAGATAATCGTTTGACTGGCCAGCATGATTATATCCGTAACAATCAACGTTGCCGTTTGATTTCAGAACACAGGTATGATACTTGCCTGCTGATACTGCAATTGCATCGCCACCTGTGTAGTTTCTAACCTGCCCGTCGCTGTTCCAACCATAGCAAGTCACATTGCCCCCTGTCAGCAGTACACATGTATGAAAGCCTCCGGCTGAAACATTCTTTGCATCACCGACAGTATAATTTTCTGATTGGCCATACTGGTTATTGCCGTTACATATAACATCATTTATTGGCGGTTCAAGCATCTTTTTTTCAACAGGCATATTAGGATTGGATGCCCAGCCATCAGGGAAGCTGTTGTTTGCAACCGCATCCTCCCATCCATCAGAAGGGTAATAATCTGTTCCATTGTCAATCTCAAGCGAAGGGTTCTTAACAATGTTTGGCGTGCATGAGGGCGAGACTATCCCATGTGAAAAAAATGAGTCGCAGATGGTGTCAAAATTCGGGGTTTCGTCAGATAAATCAGCATCATTGTCGTCGGCAATCAGAAGTGCCGACGGCAATTCGATAAAACTCTTTGGCTTCAATCTCATGGCATTCACCAGCAACCGGTCAAAATATTCCTGGCCGAGCACCTCCCTGATGTCCCAAAGCGTGCCTGAAACTATCATGCCTGAATAATGAGGATTGTAGGCCAGGTAATCATCTGGATATTTATTGTCGCTGCTGCAGTTTCTGAGTGGGGCTGGCAGACCCGAATAAAACCCCTCGTTCACATTCGGGTCATTGTTCAAGGTACAGGCCCAATAGTCTGCCATGCCTTCCTGAATAGCACCACCCTGGTCTATAGAGCCGATAGGTATGGAAGGATTTAGTTTCTGATTTATCGCATGGCCATATTCATGGTAAATAACATCGCTTATGAGAGCAGTGTTTTCGCAGGGAAACGGCCCGCCCACACCTTTTTTCAATAAGTTGATAGACCAGCCGTTATAATATCCGTTGCAAACATCATTTATATTGACATAAGTCGGCATCTGAAAATTCATCTCAGTTGCGCCAATTGAGACAGCGTAATCATGGATGTGGTTCACATGATAGAAGGCATTTGACTCCTCATCCAGATATGAATTGTCATCCTGGGCCCAGCTCCAGTCAATCTGCATGCCGTTGTCCAAGATGAGTTTTGACTGCTTGATTGAGAGGGAATGGTTTGAGGAAGGCAACTGAGCATTGATAACCTTAACCCATGGCCCTTCGAGTCTAGAGATGAAAGAGACAGCCCCGACTAATTCAGTGAATTCATATGAGCCACCTTCATCTGTTTCCTGCCTCTGCCCGCCAGCTAAAACATAGTTGTGGCTGAAGAACCTTTGCAGCTGCAGGCCTGTTGTCGGCGAACTTTCCCATTCCTTTCCGCTCACTGTACCGAAGATATCATAAAATGCGATATTGTTCACTGCGTTAATAATCTTTCCATTGCTGGCGTCGACAAAAACAGTCAACTGGAGCGGGACTTCTCTAATTGGTGGCAAGTCAATTTTCCAGGCAAGATAATATTGGTCATTAAAAGGATAAACAACCAATTCCTTGGCTGTTTCCTGGAACCGACTTATCTTTGAAAAATTATACTTCCTGAATTTTCCTGTGAAATCATAATAACCTTGCAGAATTTCACTAATTTTTCCTTCTTCTTTTTTTGTCAAGTCATTTTTTACAATCTCATCTGCTGCCTGCCATGATATTTTCGCCTTAGTCGGCACATCAATATCTTGGTAATAGTCGGATTTTGTAAAGGCTATTTTATCATTCTGGATGTAAACTGTCACTCCACTTCCATAAACTGGGATTCCTTTGTAGATTTGAATGAAATCAATAAAATAAACTGTTTCTTTTCTTGCTGACAAACGCTCTTTAACAGAGTTCAGGACAAGCTCTATATCATTAATCCCAAATGCATTTTTCTTTTTCGACAAAAAATCTCTGGAAATCCTTTCAGCATTGTTCTTGTTTACTTTCATTCCGGCAGGCTCTGGGCCGAAGAATTCTGTCGGTTCATGTATTTTGTATTTTACTTGAATTGCAGCCGAATTTTCTTTCTGTAGCTCCGTCATTTGTTCTGTTTCAGACCCTCCTGCGGGATGGGCTGTGACAAAAGCCAAAACCAAAATTGCAATGACTGCAGAAATTTCAGATATAGTCCTAATGCTTCCATGTTGACTTAATTTTTTCATTTTTACCTATTTACTTTAATGACCCAAAGTTTTAATTCAATGCATTCCAACCGATAAAAAACGAAATCCATTGTTATCATCTGTTGATTTCTTTTCATCTGCCTTACAAAAAAACAATAAATACTGGTTCCCGGCATGTATGTATTATGGAGCTTTTGAAGAAACTGATGAATTCATTCGGCGTCAGCGGAATGGAAGGCAATGTACGGGATCTTATTTACCAGCAGATAAGGCCGTATGTGAACAATATTCATATTGACAAGTTTGGGAATCTTATTGCACATAAAAAAGGCAAGGGCTCGAAAATCCTTCTTGCAGCACATATGGACGAAATAGGATTGATGGTAAAAAAAATTGAGGAGGACGGCAGGATACGATGCTCTGATATAGGCGGGTTCGAACCGATAATGCTCGTGGGGCAGCGTGTGTGCATCAACTCAGGCAAGAAGAGAATTGCTGCTGTTGTAACGACAAACGAGGTAAGCAACAATTATCCTACAGATACATTCCCGAAAATAAGGGACCTTGTTATTGACGCAGGCTTGAGCAAGAGCGAGGCCGTGAAAGCTGGCATTGAAATTGGCGACTATGTGTCCATGGAGCATAATGCAATAAACCTTGGCAGCGAGCAGGTAATTTCCGGAAAAGCATTAGACGACAGGATCGGGTGCTATGCACTGATTGAAGCTGCAAAACGGATGAAAAAAAGCACAAATGAAATATTCTATACATTCACAGTCCAGGAGGAAGTCGGACTTTATGGCGCAAAGATGTCCATGTATGATCTGGAGCCGGATTTTGCTATTGTGGTTGATGTTACAAATGCAAATGATTTCTATGATTCGCCAAGCAAACATCTCGGCGATGGACCGACCATTACAATGAAAGATTCTGCAATGATTTCAAACGCGAATCTTGTTTCATGGATCAAGAATACTGCAAAGGAAATGAATATTCCTGTCCAGCTCGAGGTCAGCAATTTCGGCATGACAGATGCACTTAGCATCTCGCTTTCACATGGCGGCATACCTTCTGTTGTTGTCGGCGTTGCTATCAGAAACCTTCACACAGCTAGCGAGGTCGCGCACATGGGTGATATAGAAAATTGTGTTAATCTGCTATGCGGACTGTTGAAGAAGCCACCTAAGATAAAGTGAATTGATTGAAAAAATAGAAGCCATCATTTTCTTGTCTTATTGTGGCCAAGCAAAAACTATTTTTATCCTATTTGCTTATTAATCGAAAATTTATATTGCCCGCGAACAAGATAATGGTATGCATGATGACAAGGCAAGGCTTGCACTTATGGAGGCAATGCTGTTCACGACACACGAACCGCTTAGCCTTCACGATATAGCGAAAGCCCTAAAGATCAGGGATGAGAAGGTTGAGGAATTGGTGGTCATGCTCAGAGAAAAATACATCAATCCGGAGCATGGCATAAGCCTCTCGGAAGCCGGCGGTTTCAGGCTTGTCGTCAAGCACCAGTTTATTGAAAAAGTCTCGCACCTGACACCTCATGCGGATATGTCGCGCGGAGTCCTTCGTGTGCTTTCCATTGTAGCATTCCACGAGCCAATAGCCCAGTGCGAGATAGTAAAAATAATCGGCAACAGAACATACGAATACGTGAAAGAACTTAATGAAAAAGTCCTGATAAAATCCGAAAAAAAAGGCAGAACAAGAATGTTATCCACGACACCCCACTTCGAGGAATACTTCGGCATAAGCAAGGAAGAATTCAAGAAACAGGCTGGAGAAGCGAAGTTGTTAGAAAGTAAAAAGAAAAAAGTGTATCCAGAACCAGAGAAAAAAGATGATAATAAAAAACAGGAAAATGAATCTGATAATGAAAATAAATAATATTTATGGGACGTGCTGATTTTTTTCTATCTTCACTTTACCTTAATATAAATTTCCTTGAACATCTCTTCCTGATCGCACGAGATCTTGCCGCGCTGCGCTAAGTGCAACAATGGGACGAATGCAGCGACTATTTCCTTTCTTTGCCATACAGGAACAAGACGCGAGAACGTTATTGTGCCTGCCTTTAGTATCTGGTCAAAAATTCTCTTTATCTGTTTTTCTATATCTGTAGGCTCGTTTATCAGTCCTGCAACAGCCTTTCTTATCCTGAGGCCGTGCTCCTCTTTTTTTTGCTTGAACTCGACTGTTTTCTGCAGCGCCCTTATCAGCTCGTCGAGCATTATCTTTCTTGTTGGCTTCCTGTCGCTGGGTGCGCCAAGCTGCGGAATATTGCTTACATCCAGTGTTGGCAATGAGCCTTCTCTGATTTGCACTTCCTCCTCTTTTTCGACAAGCATCAGTTCTGCCTTCATGCGTAATAATATAGCTGCGATGAGAATGAACCTCGCAGGTATGTAGAAATCAAACTTTTTTATCCTCTGAAGATATTCTGTGAATGCATTAGTAAGCCTGACAATGTCTAGGTCAAGCGGGTCTATCTCTTCTTCTGTCACGAGGTTTCTCAGGACCTCCTGCCAGTCGCTTCCAAGGACTATTGTCTGTATAACCTTTGACTCGTCTACCATCCAAATCACATTACGTTTAACCAAGGGCAAAAAATTCTATTGATATCACTCCCTTGCCTTCGGCATCTCAAGACCGAAGACCTTGCTCACGCCGCCTTCCATGCTCACTCCGAAGACCTTGTCAGCCTCTGCTGTTGTTATGTCATTATGCGTTATCACTATGAATTGTTTGTCATGGCTGTATTTTTTTATCATGTTTGTAATTCTCTTCGTGTTTACCTTGTCAAGCGCAGCATCAACTTCGTCCAGCACATAAAACGGCGCTGAATAATGCTCCATGATTGCGAACAGGAACGCAAGCGATGTCACTGTTTTCTCGCCGCCTGAGATTGAATCAAGATTGAGCGTGCCTTTGTTCGGAAGGCTTGCCTCGATAATAAGTCCTGTATCAATTTTTCCTTCTTCCTCCAGTCTCAGTGTTCCAGAGCCGCCTGACATGTCGTTGAAAACCTTTGAAAAGTTCGTTGATATATCGCCAAGGGTTTCAATGAATTTCTCATATCTTCTCTTCTCTATGTCGTTTGCAACGGCAAGCACACTGTCCTTTTCCTCAAGCAGCCTGTCAAGTTTTTTCTTGAGCTCCTCAAATTCCACGTTTATCGTTCCGAATTCCTCTATTGCCTTCATGTTCACTGGACCGAGCCTGTTTATCTCGGCAATGTAGTTTTTCGATTTTTCCTGAAGCTCTTCTATGCTCAGGTTATAGAAATCTTTCACGTCATTGTATTCATCTGCATCAAGTTTCAGGTTATCCATTGCAGCCTCAATATGCGCCCTGTCAATCTTGAGCTTGCTGAGTTTGTTCTGGAGAATTGTCCTTTTCTCGTAAACATCCTTTCTTTCCTTCTTCATCTTTTCAAGTTCTGACGACTTCTGAAATTTTTTCTTTTGCAGTTCTGTAACTTCTTTGCTTTCCTCCTTTTCAAGTCCCTCAAGCTCTTCAACCTTTTTCAGAAGAGTTTCTATCTCATCTTCAAGTGTTTTGTTCTCATCTTCAAGCCTGCGGCTCTCGTGACTTATGTCAGGCCTTTTCCTGTAGAATCCGCCGATAATCGCCCCTGCCTTTTCCTTGAGGTCGCCATCAATTGTCACTGCCCTGCATTCCATTTTGTTTGCATGCTCTATGGTATCGCACACAGCTGTTTCTCCAAGCACATAATTTACTGCTGAACTGAATTTTTCATCGAATTTTATTAGGTCAATTGAATGTCCTATCATTCCAGGATGCTTTGCTATGTGCCTTTTTTCTCCCCGTATCCTGTTTAGCGGAAGGAACCTTGCCCTGCCTGCTTTTTTTTCCTTGAGAATATAGACACATTTTATTGCCACATCGTCTGTTGACACGACTATGTCGTGCGCATGTCCTCCGATTGCAACATCGAGCGCTGTTTCATATTTTTTTGGCATGCTGACAAGGCTAGAAAATGTCCCGTAAACTCCGTCAATATTCATGGATAATATTGTTTTTGTAGTGTCTGAAAGCCCGGTATCGCTGAGCCTCTGTATATCCCTTTCGTTCATGGCAATCCTGTCTTTCTTACGCAGGATTTCTGTGTTTATCTTGTCTATATCTCTGATTATCCCGTAATTCTTTGATTTTTTTATTATTTCGTCTCCAAGCTGCTGTATTTCCCTGTCAAGTGAATCTGTGGTTGTGTCTAGCGTTCCGAATGTTTTTTCAAACTTGTCAAACTCGGCTGTTGCCGAGCCAATGGCAGCATCACTTTCCTTCATTCTTGAATTTACTTCAGCAAATTTTTTCTTGAACAACGATGCCTTTGATTTTCTGAGCTCTTTGTTCAATTTTTCGTATTTCTCTGCATTTTCTTTCTCCTGCCTGAGTCTTGCAACAAGCCGTTGTTTCTCAGACATCACTATCATGTTTTCCCTGACAAGCATCTCGACTTTTTCCAGCTCGCGTTGCGCCTTCTCGCGCTTTTCATCAAACTCGCTTATGCCTGCAATGTCGTCTATAATTGTGCGCCTTTCAAGGGCGCTCATCTCTATTATGCGTGCGACATCGCCCTGCATGACAATGTTGTAATTCTCAGGCGAAAGGTTTGCATTTTTCATGCGGTCCAGT
>JAZDJX010000006.1:0-22542 GCA_043803505.1 Candidatus Aenigmatarchaeota archaeon
ATTTTCCAGCTAAATATCCACCACGACCACAGCTTTCCATTCATCCTTTGTTTTTTTCACAGAGAATTTGTACAGTGTTACAGCCTTTATATCAGTCTTTATTCCATGCCTTTTGATGTCAATCTTCTCTCCATGCAGAACAGCAGTCATTGTCATTTTTCCATTTTTTTCCGCAATCTTCACATCAAACCTGCTGAACAAAAGTTTCTTTGTGTCTTTGATAAAAAGCAGTTCGCCCAGAAAATCAAAGAGCAAGTTTTCAACGATATCAGACTTAATCCTGATAGTTTTTTTTATTTTTTGCTTTATTGATTTTGTGTTGGCCATAATTTCTGTACATGCTTTTGCACACTCAGAAAAAAGGCTTTCAAGCGTTCCGCCAGTTGCCTCAAACGCTGCATCTGCTGTTGCAACATCCTCAAGATATTTGTATGGCATAACAATCACTCCAGTATCGATTTCTCATATTTGCTTATAAGCAGCGTTCGTATCTTTTTTGCAGTCTTCTTTCCGACTCCATCGACTTCTTGCAGCTCGCTTTCGCTCGCTGTGAAAATTCTTTGTGGTGTTACGAAATGTTTGAGAAGTTTCCTTGATGTTTCTGATCCAATGTCAGCAATCCCAGAGACAAGGAACTCCTGCATTTGGTTCATCGATCTGAATCTTTTTTTGTTTCTTATTGTCACGCTTTTTTTTAGCTGAAGCTGCTCACGCTTTGCAATTGCAAACAGGAGCTCTGCCGTATCAAATTGACTTTTTGTCCATAATATTGGCATTGAGAATTCAAGTGCAATGCTTGCAAGTGCGCCACGCACTGCATTTGGATGTATTTTAGTGTCATTGTTAAACAAGTCATCGCCTTCTATTATCATAAATGGCTTTTCATATCGTTCTTTTAATTCTGACACCTGCCTGAACAGCCTGCCATCAACTATGCTTTTCAGAAAATCCTTTGTGGTTTTTCTCTCGCATGCAGCGTGTTCGCTGAGTATGTAATCTGTGTCAAGCGGCTTCTCTTCGATTCTACATTTCTTTTTCAGTATTGATGCGACCTTTGTTCCTGCCTCATGACTGTCAATAAAAATTTGTATATCTTTTTCATTTGTATTTTTATCCATATTTCTTCAACCCTCTACCAGAGATGAAATTATCTGCATTTTTCAGAATTTCTTTCGCATTTTTAAATGTCAATAATTCAAGTGCTTCATTGAATGGCAACCATTTGAAGCCGATGTGCTCAAACGAAAGCTTGACATCTTTGCTGCCCGCTTCGCACAGAAAAAATACAACATCTTTACTCATCAGTTCTTTGTCACGCTTGTAGAAATATTTTAGAGCTTCCATAAATCCGGGAATGATTTTTATGTTGCTTATGCCTGTTTCTTCCATGACTTCGCGTCTGACAGTGTCAGTTTCACTTTCCCCCTTCTCCACATGCCCCTTTGGAAAATCCCAATGCCCGCTTTCATAATGAAGAAGCAGATATTCTGTTACGTTGCCTGCGTGAAACAGGACTGCGCCAGCAGATTTTTCGTGTTGCATAAGTCAATGATAATGCTGTTAATTTAAATAGTTTTTAGTTCAAATAGCTTTGCTAAATAAATATGCCAGATAAACATTGGGTAAATTTAAATAGTCTTGTAATAATAAGAATAAGATGAAATTTGATAAAAATTTGGCAACAATTCATGGATATCTTTGTGCAGACGGTTATGTAATTAAGAACCCAAAAACACAAAAACATAAATACTATCACATAGGTTTACGCAATACTAATGACATTTTGCTTAAAGATTTTCAAAATAGATTCAAAAAAGTTTTTAATATAAAACCAATCATTACTAACGATGGAAGATGTAGAATACAATCCAAAGAAATTTTCGAAAAGCTTACAAAAAAATATTCATATTATTCTCATGAATGGCAATTGCCAAAAATATCAAAATCTAAATTAAAATTTTGGTTAAGGGCATTTTTCGACTGTGAAGCATGGGTTGAATGTCAAGAAGCAAAAAACAGGGCAATACGTATCGATTGTGTTAACATATCCGGTATGAAAGACATTCAGAATGCTCTGATAAATTTCGGAATAAAATCATCAATAAAGAAAAGAAACAGACCCATATGGAGATTGAATATATGCGGACTGGATGATATTAAAAAGTTTCATAAAGAGATAGGATTTTTACATCAGGATAAAAATAAACTTCTTGAAAAAGCCATTAGCTCTTATAAGGATTATAATTGGAAAATACCGCAGAAAAAGAATGAATTAAAGAAATTCATTAATAAACAAGGCAAAAAACGAATTTTAAGAAATGAAATGAGATTTTTTTCAATTAAGAAAAATAATCTGGTCACATTAAAAAATAGATTATCACAATATGGCATTGACAGCAAAATATACGGCCCATGGAAAAATAGTTATGGTTCTCTGTATTATTGTTTATTATTAAAGCTTGATGATGTAAAAAAATAGGAGGTTAAAAATGTTACCAAAAGAAATAAAAAAAGTCAGCGACTTCGTATGGGAGCTGCCGACAAGCTTTAAGGATGGCATGCATGTGCCTGGACGCGTCTATGCATCAGAGAAACTTATCAATGGAATGGACAACGGAGTCTTTGAACAGCTGTCAAATGTTGCATGCCTGCCAGGAATACAGAAGTTTGCGCTTTGCATGCCGGATGGACACTGGGGATTTTGATTAAGATATTCTTTATCAAACCCATATGGCTTTCCAATCGGCGGCGTTGCAGCGTTTTCTGAGGATGGAATCATCTCACCAGGTGGCGTAGGATATGACATAAACTGCGGCGTAAGGATGATGAAGACAAACCTTACAGTCAAAGAAGTGAAACCAAAGCTGAAGGAAATTATTGATATATTGTTCAAGAATGTGCCATGTGGATTGGGTGCAGGCGGCGCAGTGAAGCTGAACAAACAGAAATTCAGTCAGTTGATGGTCGAAGGCGCTAAATGGTGCGTTGAAAACGGCTATGGTTGGAAAGAAGATACCGAACGCTGCGAGGATTACGGATGCAGCGATGATGCTGATCCAAAAAAGGTTTCAGACAAGTCATTTGAACGCGGATATGACCAGCTTGGAACGCTCGGCTCAGGCAATCATTTTCTTGAAGTGCAATCTGTTGAGAATATTTATGATCCTGAAATTGCGCGCATTTTTGGAATAACAGAAGTGGGACAAATCGTCGTGATGATTCACTGTGGCTCGCGCGGGTTTGGCCACCAGATAGCATCTGAATACATCAACATCATGGCTAATGCAGTGAAAAAATACAATATTCCAATTAAAGACAAGGAGCTTGTATGTGCACCTATTTCATCTAAAGAAGGCCAGGATTATTTTGCAGCAATGAAATGCGCTGTAAACAATTCATTCGCAAACCGTCAGCTAATAATGCACCTTGCACGCAAAAGCTTCCAGCAGGTTTTTAAGCAAACCCCCGAGTCAATGGAAATGAACATGATATACGATATCTGTCATAATGTTGCAAAAAAGGAAGAGCATGAAATCAACGGGAAGAAGAAGATTCTATATGTTCACAGGAAAGGAGCAGCGCGTGCTTATCCTGCTGGCTCACATCTGATACCCAGCATTTATCGCAGCACCGGACAGCCTGTGATTATACCAGGCGCAATGGGCAGGGAAAGCTATTTGTGTGTCGGACTTGATGGTGCAAAGGAAACATTCTATTCTACATGTCATGGAGCAGGACGCTCGATGAGTAGAACAGCAGCGATGAGGCAGTTCAGCGGCGAAACACTAAAGCGCGACCTGGAAAAGAAAGGTATGCAGATAAGGGCAAGATCCATGCAGGGCCTTGCAGAAGAAGCAGCCGATGCATACAAGAACGTTACTGATGTGATACATGCAGTCGAGAATGCAGGGCTCGTGAAAGCAGTTGTGAAAGTACAATCATTGGCAACGATGAAAGGATAGAAAATTTTTATTGTGAAAAGTTAGATATTATGGCTTTCAAGCCATAATGTTCAATTCCTTCAGAATTGAACTTATGATGCAAATTCTTTAAATTTGCAAACATAACTTTTCACTTGAGATGCACAAAGATATCATGAACTTTAGTCCATGGTTACACAGAGTATCTCATTTTTTCTTATTGTACTTGCAGTATTTCGTCACAGAACATTCCCAGCAATGTGGCTTAACAGGCTTGCATATATTCTGGCCGAATGTTACAAATGTATCATTGAAATCATGCCAGTATCGTTTTGGCAGAATCATTTTCAGTTCTCGCTCTGTATGTTCTGGTGTTTTTGTTTTGATCCATCCCAGACGGTTTGGAATTCTATGACAGTGGATGTCTATTGGAAGACCTTCTTTGTCAAAACCATAAACCATCACAATGTTTGCTGTCTTCCTGCCAATACCTTTTAGTTTCATAAGCTCATCAAAATCATCAGGAACATTTCCGTTGTATTTTTCCAGCAGGATTTTACAGATGTTTTTTATCCTTTTTGCCTTGACACGATAAAATCCGACAGGATAAATGGCTTTCTCTATTTGCTTCACTGACAATTTTATCATTTTCTGTGGCGTTTTTGACATTGAGAATAAGTGCTTTGTTGCTTTTGCTGTAGTCTCGTCCCTTGTGCGAAGGCTTAGAAGACACGATACAAGCACCTGGAAAGGATTCGCGATTTTTGTTACAGTAGGTTGCTTGAATTTTTTTATAGAGTGTTTCATAAGCCTGATAACTATTGGGATTTTCTTCTCAAGACTTTTCATTATCTCCCCTGCTGATTGCAAACTTTATCATGTTTATGAGCTTCACCAGATCATCAGGGTTGTTGATAATATTCAGCTTGTCTGTTTCTATTATGAGTTTTGATCCAAAATTGTAGTTTTTAACCCATGTTTCATAAAGGCTTTGAAGCTGCTCTAAGTATGTGTTGCCCTCTTTTATCAGCTCCATTTCGTATGACCTGTTCCTACTTTTTATTCTTTCCTTGAGGAAGGGCATTGACGTTCTGAGATAAATGAGCAGGTCAGGCGGCTTCACCTCAGCCGAAACCATATCATAGAGCTCTTTATATTTTTTGTATTCCTGCTCTGTCCATAAACCGGTCAAGCGCTGGTTTTCTGCAAATACAGCCATGTCCTCATATATACTCCTGTCCTGCACAACGCTTTCATTCATGACATTAACCTTTTCATGTGCAAGCGCGCGCGTCAGCAAAAAATAGCGCTGGAGCCTGTACGCCCATTTGTTCATGTCCTGGTAGAACAAGTTCAGATACGGATTGTCCTCAACACTTTCCTCAAATTTTTTGAAATCAAAAATGTTTGCAATGATATTTGCCACAGTCGTCTTTCCGCTTCCTATATTTCCGCTCACGCATATGAAGACTTTTGGCATTAAAATAACCTATCAATCAGCAGACTGGCAATCCAAATTAGTCTAAAAAAGTTTTAAAGAGAACAACCTTTTATCTTTCCAGCCCTATTTCTAAACATGTACTACATCTTTGGCGAGCCTGCTGGAATATTCTTTGGGCGCGAACTGGAAAGGGCAAATGCCTTACAGGTTGATGAAGAATTGCGCGGCTGGCTTATGGAGACGCCAAACGACAGGCTCAGTCTCCCGATGTATGTTGTCGCTGCAAAGTATTGTCCGACTTTGCGTGATGTCTATATGCAGTATGTGAAAAAACAAAAGATAGTGCTCAACAAGCCCATGCTTACAGGTAGAATGTATCATGAAGTTATGTCACAGGTTATTCCAATGGCAAAAAAATATATTTACCAGCATGGAGTAAGCAGCGATTTTAATTTGCTTGAACACATGACTGCTTCCGGAAGCCAGATGATTGAAAAAATTCTTGTTGAGAACAGTCGAGACATAAAAATACTCTTCAAGTCAGGTGACTTTGATACTGTAAAAGAGAACATGCAAAAGCTCTGGAACTTCCAAGCAGTGCAGATAGTTGCGAGCGTTGACCTCGTGTTATCGAAATTCTCTTTGATTGACGCTGATTCGCTTGTGAGCAAGGCAATTCCTATATCAGTTGAGCAGAAGACAGACGGTTCAAGAATAGGGTTAAGCAACCAGCTTTCCATAGATGCAATGCAGGTGCCGCAGACAGTTATAATGGACGTCAAGACAGGAAAGGAGCAGAGTTTTCATTCTTTAACAGTCGCAGGATATGCACTTGCATATGAATCAGAAAACATGAAGCCAGTGAACCTTGGCTGCATAATTTATCCACATTTTCTTGCGAGCAAATCTGTGCCGTATGTCACCAAGAAATTTTTCCTCATAGACAACACTCTGAGGCTTGAACTTCTTGAAGAAAGAAAGAGAAAAGCAAATATTATAAAAGCAGGTATTGATCCCGGTCTGCCTGAGGATAAAACAAAATGCCCGACATGCGGATATTTCAGCGTGTGTTATCCTGGTGGTATTGTGTGACAAGCAAAGTGAAAACTTCACAAACACATATATTAAATAATATAATAATAACTACCAAGAAGTAAAACTTTAAAGCCTTTTCACCCATAGTATTTAGATGAAAATTCATCAGATAGCGCCGCCATATATACCAGTTCATCCTGCAATATCATATGGTGGAATAGAAAGAGTAATGTACCAGCTTGACAAACGGCTAACATCTATGGGACATGAAACAAGCATGTCAGCGCCACTTGGTTCAAGACCTGTTGGAAAACTCTACGAAACAATCATGCCAGTGGGTTTTGGCGAGGATAAAAGATTTTCAGAAATTGATAGCTTCTTCCTAAAGTTGGATCATATTGCCATGTCAATAAATACAGCAAACAGAGAAAATTTTGATATAGTTCATGTTCATGAAGAGAACCAATTACCATTTTTCAGATTTGTTAAAAAACCTGTTATACATACCATACATTCAATTCCAGAAGAATTCTGGAAGCCGCAATTGCACCCTGGAATCACAGAGGCTAAAAATTTGGTAGCTGTCAGCAAAAAGGTAATGGATATATACAGTGACATGGGTTTCGATGTTAGGTATGTTGTGCATAATGGATTTGACATTGACTATAAATATTTCTGCCCGGAAAAACTCGATTACCTTCTTGCACTGAGTATCATACGACCGGAAAAAGGTTTTGAAACTGCCATCGACGTAGCTGAAAATCTTGAGATGTCTCTTGTTTTGGCAGGAAACATTGGTGATACAGATTATTTCAATAAGATAAAACCCAGAATAACACACAGCATCGAAGATGCCGAGGATAAGCTTCATGCCTATAAACAATTACCAAGAGGAAGAAAAGTCATTTATGCTGGCCGCGTTGATGACAGACAAAAGTATCCTCTTTTTGCACATGCCAAGACTTTTCTCGTACCATCAATAATAGAAGATTCACTTCCGGGGGTTGTCATAGAAGCAATGGCATGCGGCACTCCGGTCATAGGATTTAACAGAGGTGGAATTCCTGAAATGATTCACCATTGTTATACAGGCTATATTGTCGAGAATGTTGATGAGATGACAGATGCAGTCAAAAAAGCCGATGATATTGACCCTTCTGTCTGTCGAAATCATTATGAATCTTATTTTACATCTGATGTAATGGCAAAAAATTATTTGGATGTTTATAGAGAGGTGTGCAGAAATGGATAGTGACCCTGTATTCGTTATACCTACATGTAGGCTAAGAGACGTCGGAAAAGCGGTGGAATTGTACGATGAAAATTTCCACAATTATGGAAGAAAAATAAATATATGGGTATTCGATGACTCTCCTGTTTCTGTTAACAAAAAATACTACACGAATCTTGAAAGAACATCAACCTTCAATGAAGTTTACTACATAGGTCCTGAGGAAAAATCAAAGTTCATTACTTATGCGATTGAGCGCACAGGAATAACAGTGGCAGATTATATTATTTACAGAATATTCAGGCCAAGCTATGGTGGCAACCGAAACTTTTCCCTCGCTTATACTCTTGGTAGAAAATTCATAAGTTCAGATGACGATATGCAGCCTGGTGGTTATGTTTCAAAAAATGGCATAGCGCTTAATGAAGACGAGGTTATGAAAGCCAAAACAATCAGCGACCTTAGGAAATCAAGATGGGAAGATTTTGATATCGCCGGTTCATTTCTTGATATATTGGGAAAATCACCAGAAACCATGGGATTGCAGACCGGAGAATATATAGAAGACCCAAATTATGATGTTGTAACAAATTCAGTCAAAAATATTGGAAATGCAAACAAAGATTCAGAAACAATACTATATCTCAAACCACTTGTTTCCCCTATGGAAAAGACAAAAATAAGACTTGCACAAAGCTTCAGAACAGGAACATCCGATATAGATGCAGTTGAATTGCTTCATCTTTTCCTTGATTCAAATGCAGCAGACCTCGTTGATCTGAAGAGCTATTTTGTAATAACAGGGCAAAAGCCTGTAGTAACAGCAAAAAATTATCGCTTTGATTGCGGTGTAAGTGGATATGATAATGATCCTGGCTTGCCACCATTTTTCCCGACAAACCTGAGATTTGAGGATTACAGTTTCCGTATTTGGGCAAGCAGGCACCCGGATGTTGCCACAGCTCATGTAAACAGTATACAACACCATAACAGAAGCACTTATATGAGACCGCCTCTTACATCCGATGTATACAATGAAATTATTGCCAATTTTTTGAAAAGAAAAATACACGGAACAATAGAAAAAATTGATGACTTCAGCTTCACTTATGAATATGATGGTGTTATCAAACAGAAGGAAGTTACAAATATTCTAAGCCAAGCAAGAGCAGTTGACGCTGATATTGAAAAAGCCATGCACAAAGCGAAAAATGAACGCAAAAAGGAAATATTGATAAAAATGCAATATGGTATAAGGGAACTATTCAAAGAATACGATCATGACATGTTTTTGAGTGGATTCTCACGCCATATAGACGACCAAAATTATGCAATCAAGGATTGTATGACATACTGGGATAGAATACTTGAAATAAGTTCATGGCTTGCAAAAAGCAGAAAGCTCCCTATGAGAAAAGTAACAAACAAAAGAAAATAGCTTTATTCCTCACTTGTGAAAAGAAGTACAGCGGATATTATTGCCATTATGCCTGCAGCAAGCTCAACTATGCCCATAAACCATCCTATTGTTATGACTGTATTGAGTGGCGCAAGAACTGAAACAAAACCGGTTGAGCTTGTATTAGTAATTATGTTGCCAATCACAGACAGGAAAAGGAGTGTTGCTGCCCCGAACAGAATAAAAACTATGCCAAACAGGACAAATGTTATTCCTAAGATCTTATTCGGGTTCATAAATTGTTTTTCTTTTTCACTGCTTAAATATACCTTTTATTACAATTAACTCCTCCCATGGAATCTTTTGTCGTGCGATAATTTTATGGCTAAATCCACATAATCTCATTGCCCCCAATACAGCAACCTCGTCTGTAAGTGATGAAATAATAAAAATTATTTTCCCGTTTTGTTTCAGGTATTTTGTCGCTTGGATGATAAATTTCTCTATTATTTTTATTCCACCAGACCAATGTTTTGCATCTTTAGTGACTTTATCATATTCATCTTCAGGAAGATACGGTGGATTGAAAACTATGACATCAAATTTTCCTGTTATGTTTGAGAATAAGTCTGATTGAAGAACAGTTAATTTTATTTTGTTAGCCAGTGCATTCTTTCTTGTTGTTTCTATGGCATTTTTATCCATGTCCGTACCAGTTACGTTGTTTTGTTCTGCTAATAGAATGGCCAAAAAACCAGAGCCACATCCAATTTCAAGAATATTTTTATTTTTCATGTTAATTTTTTCTAGTGCTTCTGCCAGCAGCAGCGAGTCCTCTCTTGGATAATATATACCTTCAGGCACGTCAATATTTATTTTATTATAAAAGAATTTCATTGTGAAAAGTATGGATACTACGATTTTTAAATCGTAATGTTCAATGAAATTGAACTTACGATGCAAATTTTTGCAAATTTGCAACAGTACTTTTCACTTGAGATGCACAACTTGCAGAAAGCTTTGCTTTCTGAAGTTTTCAGTAAACTCTTTGGAGTTTCCTGCAAAAAGATACTGCATGTTAAAGCCTGCAGTTATACAGAGCATCTCATTTTCAGTCATCTTTCAATTCTTTCAACCCTTTAAAAATCAGCAGGAGAATATAAGTTAAATGGAAGACTTCAAGGCTCTGACAATTAAATATGCACTAATAAATGCGACAGAGCATAACGGCGTTGCGAATTCTAAGAGCGTTCTCGGAAAGTTACTAGCAGACAATCCTGAGATGAGATCGCAGGTGCTCCAGCTGCGTTCTGCAATAGATGATGCAGTGAATGAAGTAAACAGGTGGGACATTGAAAAGCAAAAAAAAGAGCTTGATTCGCTTGGCGGTTATGTTGAACCAAAAAAGATAGAAAAAAAAGGACTGCCTGATCTCGATGTTGGAAGAAAATTTGTGATAAGGTTTGCGCCTAATCCTGGCGGATGTCTCCATCTTGGTAATGCAAGACCTGCAGTGCTATGCAACGAGTACGCAAAAAAATACAAAGGGAAGTTTGTTCTTAGGTTCGATGACACAGATCCAAAGGTCAAGATATCTGAAAAGAAATTTTATTCATGGATAAAGGAGGATTTGCGATGGCTTGGCATAAAATGGCACGCAGAGATTATTGCATCAAAAAGACTGAATTTATATTATACTTTTGCAACAAAGCTCGTGAAAAACGGCAAGGCATATGTATGCACATGTAACAGGGATGCGTGGAAGCGCCTGCGTGACAAAGGCAAAGCATGCGAATGCAGGAGAGAAGATGAAAAAACAGCAATGAGAAAATGGAGAAAAATGCTTGCAGCAAATAAGGGAAAAGGTTACAAGGAAGGTGAGGCTGTCCTTCGCGTGAAAACAGACATGGATGCAAAAAATCCTGCTGTGATAGACTGGCCGGCATTCCGGGTTGTTGACAAGCCCAATCACCCTTTCAGCAGGAAAAGGCTTTGGCCATTGTATAATTTTGCAAGCGCAATCGATGACCGTTTATGTGGCACAACACACATCTTTCGTGGACAGGAACATTCAACAAATGAGGTCAAACAAAGATATCTCTACCAGCATCTTGGATGGAAATATCCTCAAACAATAATACTCGGCAGGTTTGCACTTGCCGATATGGTGCTGAGCAAGAGTACAATAAGAAAAGACATAGCAAGCAAAAAATTCAGCGGCTGGGATGACATAAGGCTTGGCACATTGCGCGCATTAAAAAGACGCGGCTTCCAGCCAGAAGCAATAAGACAGATAATACTTGACATAGGTGTGAAGCCAAGCGACATAACAGTTTCGTTTGAAAATCTTTCTGCATACAACAGAAAGATTATTGACAGAGTGGCTAATCGTTTCTTCTTTGTTCCAAACCCCAAGAGGATTGAGGTAAAAAAACTAAATATAAGAAGCATAAAAATACCAGTACATCCGGACAACCGAAAGAAATTCAGGGAAATAAAACTGGACAGCATATTCTATATCGATAACGAGGATTTCGAGAAATACAAAGGGCTTGAGGTAAGGTTAAAGGACCTGGGAAACATAAAGCTCGGTGAAATTTCTGTTTATACAGGCAATGAGGCAAAATCAGTGCCGCGGGTTCAATGGGTGCCAAAAAAACACCTGTATGTCAGGGTTTTCCTGCCGAACAAGGAGATAAAAGGATATGGCGAGATGAATCTTGCAAAGGCAAAGGTCGGCGACATCGTGCAGTTCGAGAGGTTCGGCTTTGTCCGCATAGAGAAAGTTAGCAAAAGCAACATAAGCGTTGTTTTCAGCCATATGTAAAACATGGATTTCTATTTATAGAACAATATTACATATTTATATTGTGGCATCATGATAACCTATCTCTACAAAGACGGCAAAAAACACGGCTCAGGAACAGGGTTTACCTATCCTAAGACAAAAAACGGTTTTGTGTGGCTTCATGTCGTTAAGCCAAATGAAAACGAAATAGAAAAAATAAGAAAGGATTTCAATATATCCAAAAAAGTTTTTGAAAAGTACCTCAAGCAAAGGCAAAGATCAATGCGCCACTCTTTTTCACCACTTTCATTCACAATTATAGATTATTATACCGAGAATGGTCGCATAAACCTTGAGGAAATATTCTTTGTTGTAGGCGAGAATTATCTGGTAACAATGAGCAAAAAACACCTGCCACATTATACAGACATGTTCAATCTTGCAGAAAAAAAACTGAAAGAACTCAATAACAATGTTGCCTATATTCTTTATGAAATACTAGACTATGATGTTGAGGTAAATTTTGATGTTCTCGCAATCACAGATGAAAAGGTATCAGACATTGAGAAAAAAGTTTTGTCAGGAAAAGCTGTCATTGATGAGATAGTTGAGCTCAAGAGATATATGCTGAAGATGCAGCGCAGATTCTGGAGCACGCAGAGAATATTATTTTCAATAAAGAAAGGTCTTACACCAATAAAGATGAACGAGAAACTATTCGAGCTTTTTGATGACATTCATGACACGTTTGCATACCAGACAGAAATCGCATCATCGCAGCGCGAGCTTCTCACAGATACACTCACAATATATGAGTCTACACTCTCAAACAGGCTTGCTAAAATTTCCAACAGGATAAACATAAGCCTGAAGAAACTCACATGGATAATGTTCGTTCTCACAGGCATTGCCACTGTTTTGACTGTTCCAAACACTCTGGCAACTATTTTTGGCATCCCGACGCTTGAAACCAATTGGCAGATGATTGCAGCTATTCTTCTCATTTCGCTTCTTATACCAACAATCTGGTTTTATATATTTTGGAAGAAATTCAAGGATGAGAGCAAATAAAAAACCAGACAAAATTTTCTCAGTGATGTTCATATGAAGATCGTACTTACAGGTGGCACGTTTAACAGGTTGCATCCAGGCCATACTTACCTGTTGAAAAAAGCAAAGGCGCTCGGATATCTTGTAGTTGTGCTTGCACATGACAGGCACAACAAGAAGTCCAATGCAATTCCAGCTATACAGAGGAAGAAAAATCTTGAAAAGCTTGGCATTGCAGACAAGATTGTTATTGGCAATAATGAAGATTATTCTAAGGTTGTCAAGAGATTCAAACCTGATATTATAATTCTCGGTTATGATCAGAGCCTTCCATCCATTAAAACTACTGCAAAAATAATCAGAATGAAAAGATTTGGTAGGTATTAGATGTTATTAAGGCACTCCATTATCTCTCTTCTTGTTATCGAACCGCGCCTGAGAACCTTCATGTTTTCGACACCGAAAACAGTTGACGGTTTTGCTTTTGTCAGGTTTCCACCGTCAATAATGAGATTAACCTTTCCATGGAAATATTTTTTTATTTCAGATATTTTGTATATTGATTTTGCCCCAGAAAGATTCGCGCTCGTTCCTGTAATGGGCTTTCCGAATTTCCTTATCATATTCAAAACAAATCTATTATCTGGTATGCGGAATGATCTTCCGTCTTCTGGAATAACAGTAAGTGGTCCAGGAAGTAGTTTTTTTATGAGCATGGCTTCTTTCTTGCCAATTCTTGTATACTTTTTCGCCATTTTCAATCCAGAAACAATCATCGATATCTTCTTATCTTTTGGCATGTGTTTTACAATGAAAACCATTTTCACAGCCCTTTTGTTTGTTATGTCAGCCCCTATACCATAGCATGTTTCTGTTGGGTATACAATAATACCGCCTTTTTTCAGAATGGTCGCTGCTTTTGCCGCTGCATGCCCTTCCTTAACACTGATGATTTTTGTTTTCATGCTATTGGTATCTATTTAATTCGATTTAAATATTTTAACAGCAAGTTTCTCCTATGGCTGACTTTCAATATACGCGGCTTCCTGCTGTTGACAGGAAAATATCAGAAATAAATCCTGAGACAGACATACGTGTTAGAATTGTCGGAACAGTCATTGACAATGCTGACAGCGAGATAGTCATAGATGACGGTTCAGGAAAGGCAGTGATTATATTTGACGAGAGTGTTCCTGAATTGAGTCTGGTTCGTATATTCGCAAGGGTCATACCCACAGAAAATGGCTATGAGCTGCGTGGCGAGATAATACAGGATATGCAGGGTCTTAATATAAATCTCTATAAAAAGATTATAAGCAAATAATACCGGCAGGGAAAAGAAGCGAATTTTTGTGCAGATGTGATAAGATGTTTGAGGCATATATGGAAGATGTTTCATTGCTTAGAGACAGCATCGCAACAATCTCAGAACTCATAGACGAAACAGAACTGCATTTAGGTAAAGACGGTATAAAGATGGTCGCATCAGACAGGACAGTTGTCGCTGTTGTTGACTTCTTTCTTTCAAAGAATTCATTCATCGAATACAACTGCGAAAAGGATATAAAAATTGGCATCAACCTGCTGAACCTGCTGCAGATATTAAGGCGTGCAAAACCCGATGACAGCTTGAGGATCAAACTTACAGATAATAGTCTTAACATAACATTGGAAAGCAATATGAAAAGGGATTTCACCCTCCCGCTTATTGCCATATCAAAAGAGGATGTGCCAAACCTTGAAAAAATTGACGAAGGCTTCAGCGCGCATTTCGAGATGGATTCCGAGGCATTGAGTCATGGCTTTGATGATGCGGAATTGATAACAGATTCTGTCATATTTACACTGAGAAAGGACCAGATTATATTAAATTCACAGAGCGACTCATCTTCAAGTCAGCTAGAACTCAAGCCAGGCGAATGGTTCAAGATAAGCAATATAAACGAGCCTGTACGCGCAAGATATTCTCTTGATTACCTGAAAAAAATGATAAAAGCGAAAAAACTTTCCCAATGGGCAAAGATTTCCATGGCAACAGACTATCCGATAAAATTCCAGTTCAGCGTTCCTAACAAGATGCAGATGAATTTCATCTTAGCGCCGAGGGTCGAGGAAGGGTAAATTAATTTCTTACTAATAAACGAAAATTACCATTGAAAGAGAAGTGAATTAAATGGAACAAAGGAAAAAATATCCTCTTGAATCAAGTGCTTTTACAATTAAAGAATACAATGATCGCCCAAGATTTTGCCTTACCAAGAACTGTGATGGTACTGTTTATCCTACTGTTAATGCAAATGTCGGCGAATGTGATACCTGCCATGAAAGAATACCTTGGAGCAGGTACATTAAGAGTTAAGGCTCTTCACTGGTATTTGGATGAAAATTTTTATACCTTCTCTAACTAATATCTGTACATATCTCCGTAATCATCTTTTTTTTCTTTTAGTTTATTACAGATTTCATCCAGTTGTTGTTCGCTTAGCTGTTTTCTTTTGTATGAAATGTAGACATCATCACCCTTGTGACGCGGGATGATGTGAAAGTGTATATGACCTACAAGCTGCCCCGCGTCCCTGCCGTTGTTCTGCATAATGTTCATGCCATCTGCGCCCAGAACCTCCTTTATTTTTGTGGCAAGATCCTTCACAACAACAATGAGCTTTTTCAGCGTCTCGTCATCGGCGTCATAGATTGACACTATATGCTTCTTTGGCATAACAAGCACATGGCCAGGATTCGCAGGATTTATGTCCAGGAATGCCAATATGTCATCATCCTCATATATTTTTCTCGATGGCACACTGCCATTGGCTATGCCGCAAAAAATACAGTCCATGAATTGTAATTAATCTACAAATTTAAAAGGCTTCATAGCAAAAACAAAATCATTACCATAAACAAGGAAGAAAGAACAATCAATATGGTAGTAATTATTCTTAGTGATTTCTCTTTTTCATACAAAGCAGGCACAAACCCATCGAAAAAATACAGAATCATCAGTATAAACGGCACGAAAAGCAGCAACAGAACGGTTAATGACCAGCCGCCAGGAAGGAATGTTATTAGTGGTCCAATAAAACTAATGGAAATAAAAAACACTGCAATATACAATATGTTCGCAAGCAGGAAATAGTGCGGATATTTTTCCATATTTTATTATTTATGTGCAGCAATTTAAACTTTCTATACATTTATTTGTATGATTTTATGTTCGGCCCAATTTACAAGGCAAGCAGGCTTGTCATGGGAAACCCAGAAAGCAATGTTGCCATAGTGACTCTATGGACAAGATGTTCTGATGTAGCGAAGCTCATTGACAAAAACAAATATGCAGTTATTGGAAACCTTTACTCTGCCGAGCGCGGGCTTGATATACTCATAAGGAATCTGCTCGCAAATCCAAATATAACAAATATTATTATGACAGGCACTGATTTTTCAAAATCAGGAAAGGTAATGATGGATTTTTTTCAGAATGGATTTTTTCTCGGTAAAGCAGCCAGCACAGAAAAGCCCTGCTGGCGTGTTAAGAGTGATCACGAAGGATACGTAGATCTTGATATACCAGAGGAATCGCTGAATTTGTTGAGGGAAACAGTAAATATAATGCGCGTGGATGATATAGCAAATTTTGATTTTTCCTCGCTTGTCGTTCCTGGTAAAAAAAGGGAGAAGCAAGTGTTTCTTAAGATTGAGGAATCGCACAAAAAATATATCGGCGAGGATATCGGCTATATTATTCGTGGTAAGACAGTGACCGAATGCTGGCTCAAGATTCTTGATACAATAATGAAATTCGGCAAGACCAGTGGCACCCAGTATGAAGATGACCAGAAAGAGCTGATAAACATCATGTCAGTGATAAGTGATGAAGATCCACATAACCTCCATATACCGGATTTTTTGCCATGTGACAGGCAGCACGTGACTGACTATATACCGAGAATCACAACAGATACAAAGCCGGCTGATATAAAATATACTTATGGAACCAGAATGCGCTCATGGTTTGGCACAGATCAGGTTCGTGGTGCTGTGGAAAAGCTTGCAAGACAGCCTATCTCAAGAGCAATTGTGATAAGTTTATGGGATCCAAAAGGGGATTTGACAATAGGTGGCAGCCCGTGTCTGAATCATATATGGCTTCGCCTGCGCGATGGAAAACTGCATATGACATGCATATTCCGCAGTCATGATATGTTCGAAGGATATCCTGACAACGCATTCGGCCTGCGCGTTCTCCAGGAAGAGATAAGGCAGGAACTCATTGAAAAGGGGATTGAAGCAAGTCTCGGTAATCTTGTGATAATATCCCAGTCAGCGCATATCTACAGTGACTGCTGGAGCAGGTGCGAGCAGATAGTTGCCAAGTATCTTACAAAAGAATATACACACATAATGAGGCAACTTGACCCAAGGGGCAACCTTGTGATAACAATATCTGAGCAGCAAATCAGGGTTGAATATGTTTCACCAGAAGGTGAAACCTTGGGTGTTTATTTGACGAAGACAGCAGCAGAGATGTGTGATGTTCTTTCAAGAGAAGGGATTATATCGCTTGTGCCCCATGCATTGGACATAGGAATAGAGCTTATGAAAGCAGAGGCTGCCATAAAGCTTGGTACAGAATACATCCAAGATGAAGAGATGAAATTTGGGAAATGAAAAATGTCAAATAAACGAATTTTTTTTATATTCATCCTATTTAAATCTTGGGAAAAAAATTCTCTGATGCAGGTTATAGCTGATTTGCACATCCATTCGAAATACTCGCGAGCAGTATCAAAAGACATGGACTTGGATGGCCTTGCCCGCGGCTCAATAACAAAGGGCATTTCTGTTCTGGGAACAGGTGATTTTCTCCATCCTATATGGAACAAAGAGCTTAAATCAAAACTAACAGAATGTGGTGAATCTGTGTATGAATATGGCGGCATAAAGTTCATCCTTTCTGGTGAAGTTTCTCTTATTTACAGACAAGACGGCAAGGCAAGAAGGGTTCATCATATTATGCTTTGCCCGGGGTTTGACGTGCTCGAACAGGTAAAGGAATACTTTGCAAAAAAGGGAAGGATGGACTATGACGGCAGGCCTATATTCGGTTTTTCATCAATAGAGCTTGTTGACTCGCTGATGAATATATCAAAAGATATTGAAATTATACCTGCACATGCATGGACGCCTTGGTTCTCTTTATTCGGCTCCATGAGTGGCTTCAATTCTATTGCTGAGTGCTTCCAGGATAAAGCGAAATATATTCATTCAATAGAGACAGGATTAAGTTCAGATCCTGCAATGAACTGGAGGCTTTCGCAGCTTGATAATATAACGTTCGTTAGCAACAGTGATTCGCATTCGCCGCATCCATACAGGCTCGGCAGGGAGGCAAATGTTTTTGAGATGAAAGAAGTCAGTTATGCAAATATTATTTCCTCGATAAGGACACGAAAAGGATTTATGTTCACAGTAGAGGTCGATCCTTCATACGGAAAATATCATTATGACGGCCATAGGCAATGTGAATTTTCATGCGAGCCAAAAGAGTCAATAAGACTTAGCAACCGATGCCCCAAATGCAAATCAAAACTGACAATAGGTGTGCTGCATCGTGTGGAAGAGCTTGCAGACAGAGAAGAAGGTTTTATACCTCCAGGTTCAGTGCCTTACAAATCCATGCTGCCCCTTTCAGAGCTAATAGCAAACGCAACAGGAACCGGCGTATTTTCTAAAAAGACGATATCGTTGTTTGGAATGTTTATTGAGGCATTCGGCAATGAGTTTAACATTCTGCTCAATGCAAGCCGCGACGACCTGGCAAAGATAGATGAAAATGTTGCAGATATCATAATCAAATGCAGGGAAGGAAATCTGAAAGTTATACCCGGTTTTGACGGCGAGTATGGGAGGATAGAAGGCAGCAAGCAGAAAATACATAAAAAGATTGATAAAGAAGCCAGTGGACAGAAAAGTCTTGGTGCATTTTCTTGACTATATTGAAAAATGAAAACATTTATAGAGCTATTTAAATTTTCCTGAATTTATCTTCAGATGCAATATTCTCTCTGGCTCATACCAGAAGAGCCCTTCAGAAAAAAATACAATGGGTTGATATACGAGCTGAGCAGAAAATACAGAACACCTCAATTTGAGCCTCATATAACATTGATATCTGTAATTACAGGCAAAGAAAAAGATGTTGTATATAAAACAGATGAACTTGCAGCTCAAACAAATAAGTTTGATATGGAGATTGCTGGTTTGCAAACTTCTGATTTATGGTACAAATCCCTGTTTGCTAGGATGAGAAAAACAGCAGAACTCATAACCTTGCACAAGAGGGCGCTCGAAATATTCGGAGAAATGGCAGAACATGGGGATTACGATCCTCATATGAGTCTTTTATATGACAGTATTGAAAATAAGGACAAACAACAGACGTGCAATGATATTAAATGGGTAGAAAAAGAAAAGTTTGGTGTTGCAACTATTTTTCTTGTTGTTAGACCTATCGTAACAGAAGACATCAAAAAAATTAAGATTGTTGGAAAGTTTTCTCTTGGCAAAAAAGAGTTGTGATGTTTTATTCACTAACCGTATGTGTTACAAGGCTGAGCGGAAATATTTTTCCTGAAAAATAATCTTTCACCATTTGTTTTATGTCCACATCACGAAGTGTGGCTCGGTCCATTTTGTATATTTCCTCTGGTGAAAACCATTTTGTTTCGCTGACATCATCATGTAATTTGTCTTGCTTGCCTGAAACATCGCCAATAAAAATTATCTTTATTGGATGTGGTGTTGCTCCCAATGTTTTTTCCTGATATTTTTTGACAAGTGAATATATACCAAGAACATGTGACGGTTTAAAAGAAAATCCTGTTTCCTCTTTTACCTCTCGTTTCACCGATTCTATAAGGTTCTCGCCCACATCTATCCAGCCAGCAGGATGATTCCATTTTCCCCTTTCAGTTCCTCCAGCTTCTTTCACCAGAAGAATTTTACCGTTTTTTTCAATGATTGCCCCAACTACACCAAATGTCTGAGAAAAAACCCGTTTCATTATGAAAGTATGGATACTAACATTTAAATTGTACTTTTCATTTGAGATGTAATAGTTACAAAAAGCATCTCATATTTATCGCGACAATCCTTCAACACCAATGACATCCACGGTTGTTTCTGCATCAACATAATATCTGTAGAACAGGTTGAATTCTATGCTGATGATGCCCATAGGGTTGTCTATCCATTGGCTGCGGTCTATGGCTACTTGGCAGCCAAATCGTGCCTTGTTGTCCCCGCGTATTTTAACAAGATTGCTTATCAGTCCAGAAGGCGGTATAAATATTTCATTTCCCTGCTGTCCCAAGCAATCGTAAAATGTTGCGCCAGGGCCTGTAATTTTCATTGTAGTCAGAATAAAACCGCTTTCTGTTTCAGGTCCGCTTGCGCCGGGAACATCTCCTTTAAATGGCAGCGGAAAGCCACTGCCGACATTTCTGAATTCAAATATATAATTCTGTGTCTGAACCTGACCAAGATTTGGATCTGGATTCACAATTATAGGGCTTGCACCATTTGAAACGTAGACAGATATTGGTGCTGCATAAGAATTCACTACATCCAAAGGAAACATGATTTGTTCACCTAAATCCTGTTTTCTTTTGTATTCAGCCTTGCTGAATGTCTCTATGTTCAGTTTGGCATTTGTCGTGTAAAAGAAAGATGTCCTTGCAGTAACTCTATATGATTGTTTCAGTCCCTCGCTGATGACAGGCGGTCTAAGCACCCATTCAGGTGTGAATGTTTCTCCAGGTGTGTTTCTTTGTGGAACAGGTGGAGTCAACTCTGGGTTGAACCTTATCTTTGCAGGCTGCAGATCTGCAGGCAGGCTGTTGCAGAATGTGTTTGAGAACTGGAAAAATGAATTTCCTATAAATCCATCCAAAGATACGCCAGATTCTTTGTTATATCCAATGCATATTTGTCTTGCCTTTGAATAATCCCAGTAGCAGAATTCTATGCTCCCATCGCGAAAAATAAAGCTTATACCACGTGGAGTGAATGTACCAAATACTGACAATGGGTTGCCATCAGCATCCCTCCAGTCTTCTATGCCAAAAAGTTCTGATGTAACGCACTTTGCAGTCGTGCCACCCACGTTTTCTGCATCAAGGAAAAATCTTACTGTATCATCAGCCTCCACTGTTTTTGGGTCAACAGAAAATTCCCTGATACTCAGGCCAATATCAGGCGAAACATTTGTCCCGCCAATACAAGCAGAAACAAGAACGAGTGCCGAAAGCAGCACAATATATAAAAATACATGATATGGCTTGTTCATTTAATCACTTATTTGTCCTTGTTGTGAAAAGTATGAATATTACGATTTTCAAATTGTACTTTTCACTTGAGATGTACCAGGAATGATTATACAGAGCATCTCATAATTTATATTGAGCTATTAGCTATAAATATGTTCTAAGAAGCAAAAAATCGCCGGCAACTATACTCCAACCACATTTATGTTTACTGTTTGTTTCTCGTAATATCTGTAATTAATATTGAATAAAAACATTATTGTGTCGCTGGGTCTGCCGCCCCATTTTGCCAGGTCAAATTTCACTGTGCATGCAATTGGCGCGTTCTGTGTATCACGGATACGTGTGGTTATTGATGCATCATTAAGGTTTATGGTATTTCCGCTTGTTATGCCAAGACAATTGGAGAATTCCACACCAGGACCGCGCAGTTCTATTGTTCCAGTAAGGCGGCCACCAGCACCTTTAAGTGTACCGGTTTTTTCAGGCGTAATAGGGAATCCTGTGCCTACATTTGTAAATACAATCCTGAACGGGTATGTGACCGTAGCCTGCCCGCTTATTGTATCAAGCACAATGTACTGATATCTTTCTGCAGTTGGCACAGTCATCTTTATGGGACCATCGCTGTTCTGTATTATTGGTGGCGCAGGCGTTTCACCATTTATTTTTTGCCTTCTGAATTCATCATCACTCAGCGCAGTTATCTGTATGAAGCCGCTTGTATTATAATCAAAAGTAACCCTTGCCTCAACAGGCAGTGCAAGCGATCTCAATCCCTGTGGCACCTGCGGAGTCATAAACTCCCATTGTGCTGCCTTTATATCCCCTTCGAGATTCCTTTCAGACGCAGGAGGTCTCATGATACCAAAAGATTGCTTTTGTGTAGAGCCAATGAGATTGCCATTTACATCCCTCCATTGACCTTCTATTCCAAACAGGTCAACATCAACATTTTTTGCTGTTGTTCCGCCAACATTCTGTACATCAAGATCAAACAGAACAGTTTCGCCTGACTGGACCTCTGTCAGCGATGGCGTTGTTATGAAAGAATTTATCAGAACTCCTTTTCCTGTTCCTACACCAACAACATTTTCCTGGCCAACACATCCAGAAATAATAATAAGAGCCATGATACCAAAAAGCAAATATCTATCCACTTGTTTCACCTTCTAATTAATTCTTCTCCGTCTATTTAAATATTTGTTATTTTCAATGTTTCCAAAAACTATGGCATTTATGCCTTCTCATCTTACAATTTCCACGTTTGCTTTTTCCCTTACTTGGTATGAATAATCCAAGTCAATGGCTACACTATAAGTCACATATGGGCTGATGGCAGATATACTAGCCC
>JAZDJX010000007.1:0-2422 GCA_043803505.1 Candidatus Aenigmatarchaeota archaeon
GGTCATGACTTTATGCGTTTCTTCTCAATTGGCTGTACCGCCGTAGTCAAAACAATGCAAGACATGTGATTCCAACTCTATTCAAAACCATACCTCTTCCAGTAATAAGTCGCTATTCAGAAAAATATCCTCTATATAATTAAGGACTGCTAACTATAATTGATGTTCACTATTTACATTTGTTCATTATTAGTGTACAGTGCTAAAAAATGAACAGACATTAAGACAATGAAAACACAAAAAAACATAAACAATCCGGCTGTAAAGGAACGTGAGATCCTTAATGCGGCAAAGCTGGCATTTGAGGAAACAACAGGATTTTGTATTACAGTTCTGGAGGTTGAACCTGCAGAAAAAATACATCCTGATGCTGTATTGCAGATCGATGCGCCTGAAGTTAAGCTTAAAAAGTTTTATGCTGAAATAAAAAGATTTATCACAAAAGCTACAATCGGGCATGTTGTAGAGCAGATACGCCGTTTTGGAAAGCCTGGGATACTGGTTACCCGGCATGTGACACCTCCAATGGCCGAGAAACTGAAAGAGCTTAACATTGCATTTATTGATACTGCGGGAAATGCATATATCAATGAACCTCCGGTTTTTGTTTACATTATCGGCCAAAAAAAGAAAGAAATTCCTGCTGCTGAAACAATTGTTCGTGCATTTCGGCCAACAGGACTTAAGGTTGTATTTGCTTTGCTTTGCCTGCCTGAACTTGTGAAAGCTCCATATCGTGATATCGCAAGAGCAGCCAATGTCGCGCTTGGAACTGTCGGCTGGGTAATGTATGATTTGAGAAAGCTGAATTTTTTGGTGGACAGAGGAAAGCATGGTCGAAAACTGATCAATACTGATAAGCTGCTTGATACATTGATTAACGCATATGCAAGAGAACTGAGACCCAAATTATATATAGGACGCTATAACGCAACCAGAGAAGAATGGTTGGAAAAAGCTGACCTGGGGAAAAACCAGTTTTTTCTCGGAGGTGAGCCGGCAGCAGCCCGCTTAACAGAGTACTTGAAACCTGAGAAAATAACAATATATGGCCCTGAGGAAATCAATAAATTCCTGATAGTAAATCATCTAAAAAAAGATCCTCAAGGGAAAATAGAAATATTTCAAAAGTTCTGGAATTTTGATTACCCATGGAATTACAAAACACTCGTGCCTCCGCTATTAATATATGCAGACCTTATCGCAACAGCAGATGACAGGAATATTGAAACCGCAAGGATTATTTATGACCAGTACATCGATAGACTTATCGAAAAATACTGACCCGCTGATTGTCGACTGTCTTAAAGCTATAAAGAATGTAGCAAAGAAGATGGATATCGATTTTTTTGTGGTGGGTGCTGTTGTGCGCGATTTGATTCTTGGTCAGCTATATGGTTTGTCCACAGGTCTTAAAACCATGGATATCGATATCGGTATCATGGTAACGGACTGGAAACACTATCAAGAAATGAAAGACAGCCTTTTATCGACCAATAATTTTTACTCAGACAAAAAACCAGTACACCGGTTAAAATTTAAAGGCAGTTATCCTGTAGATATAATTCCCTTTGGATCAGTGGAAACATCAGAAGGAATAATTCGCTGGCCTCCTGAACAGTCTATTGAAATGAATGTAATGGGTTTTTTGGATGCATGGAAGGGCGCAATCAATGTGCATTTGGCAGACGGACTTGATGTCCGGTTTGTTTCACTTGCAGGAATGGCTGTTCTAAAACTTTTTGCATGGAATGATAGACATAATGAATTCCCCACAAAGGATGCCGTTGATATTGCCACCCTGTTGAAATATTATTCGCAGGCAGGAAATGAGGAAAGATTATTTAATTCGCATTCTGATTTAATGGAAACAGAGGATTTTGATTTCGAATATGCAGGTGCAAGATTGCTGGGCCGTGATATGGCCGAAATGATGAGTTCAAAAACAAAGAAAGCTGTTTTAGATATTTTGACGAACAATACTGATCCAGATAAAAATGACAGCCTTATAATTAAAATAGCAGAATATCTGCCTGATAAGAATTATGAAAACGCATTAAAATTTTTACAAAATCTTAAAACAGGTATTTTAGACAAGAAAAAAGAATCTAATTATTAGCTCAGGGACGGTAGAAGGATGGGCGTCAATTGTGTATGCTATTCGGTTTTAAGCGGTTTTCCCTTTCTGTGATACGTATAAAAAAAGAATAGTCCGGTTCCAAGGATCATTATTAGCGACCCAAAAGAAAAAGCATGTCTGAGCTGAAACATATCCATCATCAATCCGGCGGCAAGAGAGCCTGTAAGCATCCCGGAACTGTGAGCCATTGTAATAAGACCCATCACAGAGCCCATGGCTTTTGTTGTATTTCCTTTTAATACAGCCAGCGCCATCAGTGCCGGCATTGCAATACCGCCTCCG
>JAZDJX010000008.1:0-13653 GCA_043803505.1 Candidatus Aenigmatarchaeota archaeon
GGAACATAAACGCCTGCTCTTCGCGCTTCCCTTAGCAGCCTTGACTCAGCTCTTGTACGGCTGCTGCGCAACCTCTCATCTATTTCTTTGAGTCTGTAATGTTTTGCTACACGCTCTTTTATTATGTCATTTTCATCTCTTGAAATCACTGCCTCGGCTCCGCGCGCGATTATTTTCATCATTATGAAAAGTATGGATAATATGGTTTTAAGCCATAATGTTCAATTCAAATTCCTTCAGAATTGAACTTATGATGCAAATTCTTTAAAATTTGCAAACATAGTTTTCATTTGAGATGTAAGAATAAAATGCATCTTTTAGCTTTCAGTCACAAAGAGCATCTCATTTTAACTTTACAGTAAGTTTTTTAACGCTTCTTTCAAATTCTATAGTATGCTTAGAATAGATTATAAAAAATGTGTGCGCTGCACAGGATGCATTTCTGTCTGCCCTTTTGATGCACTGAAAATGAGCGAGCGGTTAGATGTAGATAGCAAATGTACAGATTGTGGCATATGCGTGAAATTCTGCCCGGTTGGCGCGCTAAAAACAGAAAAGAAATGATGACAATGATCCTAAAAAATTCGTATGATGTTGTTGTTGTGGGCGCAGGGCCTGCCGGCTCTTCTACTGCCAGACGCTGCGCAGAGCTGGGACTGGATGTTCTTCTTCTTGAAAAGCGCGACGAAATAGGCGCACCCAAGCGCTGTGGCGAGGGCCTGAGCATGAATAATGAGGCAAAACTTGGAATAAAAATTCCAAAGAATTGCATCTCAAGTTCCATTGATGGCGCCATAGTTTATGCGCCGAACGGCAGGGCAGTTACAGTGGTGTCAGAGCAGACGAAAGGATATGTTCTTGAGCGAAAATCGTTTGACAAATGGCTCGCTAGCGAAGCTGCAATGGCTGGAGCAAAAATCGTTTCAAAGGCAGATGTCACTGATGTCATGAAGGAAGACAAAAAAATCTGCGGCGTAATTGCAAGTTATTTTGGCATAGAATATAAAATAAAAAGCAAGGTTGTTGTGGCTGCTGATGGTGTGGAGTCGATGATCATGAGAAAGGCAGGGCTTCGCACAAACAAAAAGTTGAATCTTGTTGACTCGGGATTTCAATACGAGATGGCAGGTCTGAAGCTAAAAAACCCGAGAATGATTGAACTGTATTTTGGCGCTTCAATAGCTCCGAGAGGGTATGTGTGGATTTTTCCGAAAAGCAATGAAACTGCAAATGTTGGCGTTGGTATTTCTGGTGGTAGCAAAACAGCCAAGGAATATCTTGATGCATTCATAGAAAGCAAACCTTGGTTGATGAGCGCAAGCATCCTCGAGGTAAATGCAGGCTGTATTCCTGTAGGTGGGTTGATGGAAAACATGGTTGGTGATGGCATTCTTGGTGTTGGCGATGCAGTAAATCAGGTTAACCAGATACATGGCGGAGGAATTGCTGAAAGCATATTTGCTGGAAGGATCGCAGGAGATGTTATAAAATCAGCGATAGAAAAAAATGATGTTTCTACAAAGGGACTTGAACCCTATAATACAATCTGGTGGAAGGAGCGCGGCTCCAGGCTGGAAAACGTGGAGAAAGTAAGGCAGACATTTGAAAAGATGGATGACAATAACCTGAATGACCTTGCTGATGTGCTCTCTGGCGAGGACTTGGCAGAGCTTGCGCGCGGCAGGAGCCTGCCAAAACTGGCAAAGATAATGATAAAATACAAGATGAAGGGTCTAGCGAGGTTTCTGGGTGGATAAGCAAAAAAAATTCAGAAGATAAAAAGAAAAAAACAAAATTGCTTTAACATTCAATCTTCTTCGTTGACTTCCTTGACTATTTTCTTTATTTGGTTCACTTTTATCTGTTCTGCCCTAGCAGACGAGCTCATTGCTGCTTCAGTTTTCAACGGCTTGTATATTTCTTTTTCCATTATTGTGTAATAAGGCTCGTTATTTTCTACAAGGCGCATGTTCAGGTTGTATTCGCCAAATGTGCCGCTTGCAAAGACATTTCCCCACCTGTAGGTTTTTACGACGAGTGTCATTTTTTCATTTGTCTCGGAAACGAAACTGAAAATTGCTGTGCCCTTTTCAGTGTCAAATTTCCTGTCTTTGAGACTCATTTTATGAATGCTGTCGCCTATTGCGAGGAAGTAATTTGCCTGTTTGATGTCAGTTACATCCCTTACGTTTGGTATGAATATTTTTACCTGATTCTGACTCTGGTCTGTTGTAGAGAACATCCATATCTGTTCAAGGCTGACGTCCAAGCCGCCGATTCTCTGTGTAATGCCTTCAGTCATTGTTTTTGATTCAGAACCAACCTGAATGACAGCTTGTGTAGGTGATGTTACGCCGATTAGTTTGACTTTATAGGTTGTAGAATCCGACTGCACTTCAATCGGTTTTTCTGTTGTCACAACTGCCCTTATGCCTGACATAGGATATTGCGATGGTTTCATACCGTTCTCATTTATGGCAAAGAATACTGCAGGATTTATGTCATTGTCCTTGACAGCAACTCCCTTGAATACCAACAATCCTGGATAATCATTGTCAATCGGCATAGGATATTGCGGGTATGCTATAATTGTGCCTGCGCCGGTATTACCACCACCACCTTCACCTGGATCTGTTGGGTTTACAACTGTAGAAAATTGGTCGCTAACTGCAAAGCCAAGCCCTGTCAGTGCGATTATGGCAATAAATGCCATTGCTATCATGTTTGTAGTGTCTTTTTTCTTCATGTTTTTCACCTCCTTTTTTGTTTGTACTGACATCTAATTCGAAATTATGTGATTTATAAATGCAGGAAAATTTAGGGTTTTTGCCCTATCAGAAAAAATTATTTCTTATACTTTGTTTTTGTGTCATATATATTTTTTTGTTTGTAAGGTGGCTCTTGACCATACATTCGTATAGCGCTGTCGATAAATGTATCGAGTATAGTATAACCTTCTGCACTTTTACTATATCTAGATTTGGCAGTTAGGTTTGCATGTACTGGTATTCCATGTTGTTGTACAAAAATCTCAGTTATATGCTTGATTTTTTGCTGCATATCAAAATCAAGCTGCATCATTATAGGCTGTATATCTGTCAGAGCACGTTCAAAAATTGTTGGTGTCAATTCGGAAATATTTCTGAAAACCATAAATTCTGTGCAATTTTTCATTTGCAGACCACCAAGTTTTGCATCAATAAGACTTACCCAGCTAAGTTTTGTGTCTTCCATATATACATTGCTAAATGCAGCAGTCGTAAAACCTGAATATCCAATCTGGCACTTGATAAATTTGACATCTTCAAAATTACTTCTCCCAAACAAGCAAAATGATATTTCGCAGTTTTCAAAAACAACATTTTTGAAAAGACAATCTCTGAGATTTGTAAGGAATAATCTAGAATTTTTGAGTTTCAATCGCTCAAAATTTCTGCCACTAATATCCGCATAATGTAGTTCAATACCATCAAATTCCTTTTGCCCATTTTTAAATTTTTCAATGAATTCGCTGCTGAACATGGTTGTCATATATGAGATATCCTATGCAAACTTTTTATATTTAGTAAAGTTGAGAAAAATTATCTTAGTCACTTTTCTCAGTTATTACTGCTGTCTCATACTTTCCATGTTCATCTGATATCTTCATGGATGTTTCTTTTTTGATTTCGTGTGTCTCGGCTAACGGAACGCTTGAAATATTTCTCTTTATTGATAATATTTCTACTGAACCCCTGATATCCTTGCTGAGCATTCTCAGATGCATACCTTTTACTGCATCTTCTAATGGTATTTTTGTTGTTTTACCGGACTCCAATCTTTCGGTTCTGTCGAGCAGCTTGATTTCCATTTCTCCTTCTTCTGCTGTGTTTGTTATAGTTACGTATGCGTCTTCAGGATTATTGACATTCAGCGGCACCTCTATATCAGCGGCTTTTTTCATGCCAAGCGGCGTTTGTATGCCGACTGGTATTATTGTTGATTGGTCTGTGCTTACAGGACTAAAGACTTCCATGTTGTAACCAGCTAATTCTTTCTGCATGGCAGATGTTTCGTATGTGCTGACATAAGTGCCCATACCATACATTATCACGCCAAAGATTGCCACTCCGACAACAGAAATAGTTATAATCCATGTGTAATATGTTGGCTTGAATATTTTTTCGCCCTTGCCAGTGAGCTCATAATAAACCCATTTGTTTTCAGATTCTTTTCGCTTGATCAAGCCCGATTTTTCAAGCACTTCCAAATGCTCTGCTATTGTTGTCACATGCTTAGCCATGTGTTTTGATATCTCTGAAGCAGTGTATGGTCGCTTGGACAGGAGCTTTATTATCTCCTGCCTTGTGTCTGTGCTCAATGCTTTCAGTGTCTCTTTGTCAAGTGTTTCTACCATAGGGCTTTCACCATATTGTTAATCTATTAAGAAAATTGGTTTTAAAGCTTGCGTTATTTTAGGGTGAGGGCCATAATAATAGACGTGCGGGCGATAATTTATTAAAGAAGTTTAACAATTTTATATCATGAAAAAAACAAAGGAAGCATTTATATGGGTTGTTGAAATCCTGAAGGCACATAAGATTCCATATAGGATATCTGGTGGATTTGCAGCAAGAATATACGGAACAAAAAGACCGCTTGCCGATATTGATATAGAAGTTCCAGACAAATATGTTGATAAAATTTTACCACACGTCCAAAACTTTGTTGTTCGTGGACCTGCTAGATTTAAAGACAAAAACTGGGACATTTATCTACTTACAATAAAGTATAAGGGACAAATGATTGATTTCTCCGGAACTGATACAGAAAAATTATTTTCTAGAAAAAGAAATAGGTGGGTAAAATTTTCTGCAGATTTTCCTAAAGTAACAAGGAAAAAAGTCTATGGGAAAACTGTAAACGTTATCAGAAAAGAAGATCTCATATATTATAAAAATATAATTCGTAGAAGAGTAGATATAAAAGACATCAAAGAACTTTCTGGTGGTTTGTTCTTGAGGAAAGTAAAGAAAAAATAGAGTTGTTTGAAAATCAAGCAAAGCCCTGATTCGTTTTTACACCACGTCAACCCTGCATTTCAATGGCAGCTTGTATTCTGCTTTTTTCAATGCAAGCTTTGCCACATTAATGTGCTGTGAGTTTATCTGAATTTCAAAAATCTTCTGGCCGATGAAGACACGCGCAGCTGTTCCAATTGGCTTTCCAAAGCTCTGCCTCATACCTGTCTGAAACCTGTCTGCTCCAGCGCCTGTTGCAAGCACATTCTCGCGAATCACATGATGCGGATAAATCCTTATCTTAAGGAAGAAATCCCCTGTTTTGCCTGTATTTTTTTCCAATACCTGCACTGCAGCAATGCGTGCCGACTCAATTGCATTGTGCCTTATCTGGACATCTGCCATTGCCACAAGGAACAACTTTTTTTCATAATCGCCTTTTTTTCCGAGCTCGAACTGCGCTATTTTGTGCTTTGGCACGCCCTTGACATAGCCTTTTTTCGGGACATGCGTAGCCTGCCTTGTATATGGGCGTTCATGCTTACGATAACATCTTCCTGGTCTCAATCCCATAAAAATCAAATCTTATGATGTCTCAATCAGCTCTAATAGGCATATAATAATTTAAATTCGTTTTTATTTGCCCTAGAGTCGTATTTCCTTTTCAAGCCATGGGATATGTTCGTGCTTTCGTTGCCACCAAATGTTCTCCCAAACATAATGAATTGTCATATTCTTCCATTTGCCCCATTTATCGAAATACTTGAGCATTTTTTCAACTGCTACCAATTGTTTCTCGTGGTCTTTATTGAAAAAAATTCTTGTATAAATTTTTTGTTCCCATGGCGAAATATGTTTTAGATAGTCCCAATGGTGAAAAACGTCAAACATAATATAGCCGACTGAAGCATGTCCGATTCCATACAGAGATATAAGAATCTTTTCCTGTTCATCCATACTCTTTGCTCTCAAATCCAGTTCATTGATTTGTCCGTCAGCAAAGGGCTTGGAAACTTTTATCAAAGATTTTGCCCGATAACCCATTTTTAATTTGCGCAGCTTTTGCTCGCTTGTTTTTGCCAGAACTATGGACTCCCAAAAACACCAGAATTTCTTGTTATCGAATTTAAGCAGTCTGCCATAATTTTCAAACAATGTCTGCATCATGTAGACGCTTCTTTTGACTGTTGCATTCTGCAAAACAATGGCAATAATCAAATATTCGTAAAGAGAGCCGGCGTGCATAGGTCTGAGTCCATAAAATTTTTTAATAATTGGCTTGAGTAAAGGGTCTCTGCCTACATCTTGGTAAAATTCTGAAAGGTTGAGGTCAAGATTATAGCACCATATTATTTCCTGTTTCAGGGAATCAAGGAACTGATTGGATAATTTTTTGGCAGAAAAAATTTTCACTGATACCTTTGGTTGCTGTTTTGTGCTGGCATTCTCAAAGATTAATCCAATTCTTTCGCCTTGCCATAACATCGTCTGCCACCTTTTTCCTAGTTCCCATTTTGTGTCGCTGGTTGGAAAATGAGATGGCTTATGGAATGTTGAATCAAAATGAAACGGAGATGTAGGATAAAGAAAGAATTTACATGTTTTTCTGAGAGTTATCGTCTTCATGTCTTTTTTCCACCTGTTAAATTCGTTTTGATATGGTTATTTGAGAATATATTCCCATCCAGGTTGCCATGCCTTTCTCTTTCTCCAGTCTTCATCAATTGCCTGTTTCCAAGTTTTACCTTTGATTATAACATCTAAAGCAAGCTGCGGTGCTTGATGCGCAACAATAGCAATATATTTTTCATCATATTTTTTCTTCAATAATTCAAGGAAACTAACAATTCTTTTTTCTACATCCTTGTAACTTTCTCCGTTTGGAAATGATTTATCAACATAATCAGCCATTTTCATCTTGAAACCTTCATCAGATTTTCCTGTAAAATCACCATAATTTATTTCGCTTAACCTTTTGTCATGAATAATTTTGTATTTATTTCCAAAACCAAGTTTGGCAGAATCAATAGCTCTTTTCAGATTAGAACAGAAAACAACATCAAAATATTTGTCTGCAATGAGATTGCCAAGTTCTTTGGACTGTTTTATACCAAGTTCGGACAATTTACCTGGCGACCAACCAGTAGCCAAATTTTGTTCGTTATCTGTAGTTGTGCCATGAACGAAATAAGTAATTATGACTGACATTTTTATCTCCTCATTTTTTCTTGATTACAAAAACAAACCCGACTTCGTTAATTCCGTCTTTTGGGATATATTTTAAAGACTCATTAAAAATTTCTGTACATCTTTTGAGTTTTTTATTATATGGTATTTCTTTCGGGAAAAAAATGAATGGATATCTATATCTCAATAAATCAAAAAACTGGGCTACATTTGGTTTTGATACCCTAAAAGAATATTTCTTGGATAAGACAGACTGAAATTTATATTTTCTGAATAGTTTCTTTAAACGTTCCTCACTTATTCTTCGGTAAATCATTTTGCTATTCAGAGCCTTCCTGAAAAAGTGCTCGATAAAAAACATGAATCCTCTTTCATTTCCTGTAATGAGTGCAGGTAAATTAAAGGCAAATATACCATTTTTATTGAGAATTTTTGATACATTTTTGAGCATAATTTCTATTTCCAAATCCCAAAAAGCAGAAGCTATAAAAACTACATCATATTTTTCACTTGTATACCTATTTATTTGTTCAGCATTTCCATGGACTGCTTTTATTTGACCTTTTTTTATTTGGTCACGAAAATTTTTTTGATAATAAGCGAGCATTTCTTTCGATAAATCAATGGCAAATATGCTAAATTTTGGATATTTCTTTAGCAGTTGTGATGTCATAACACCAGTTCCGCAAGCCATATCTACAATTTTTGCATCTTTTGTTAATTTCACACATCTGACAAGTTTCGATGACGATAGAGAATAATAATTATTTTTTAATTTGCAATATTTATTGTATAATCTGGAATAATGCTTCCAGTCAAATTTTTTTATCCAATAAATTCTCTGAAATTTTGACATGCTATTTCCTCATCACGAACCTGAAGAGCAAAGGCGTGATAAAAATTGTGAGCACTACGAATGATATCATCACAGTATAGAGCTCGCCGGTTATTATGCCTGCTGCAAGGGCGATCTGCGAGATGACAATACCATATTCGCCTCGCGGCACCATTGAAACAGCTATTATTGCCTGATCACGGCCGCGGAAGCCGAAATAACGCGAGAATGCGCCTGAGCCTATGGCTTTTGCAAGCGAACCAATAACAACAAGCGTGATTATCAGCCATATATGCGTGTAGATTGCATGAAGGTCTATAAACACAGCCGAATACGCAAAGAATAATGGAATAAACAAACCGTAACCGAATGTTTTCAATTTTGGTATTATTACAGGTGTGAACGGGCTTTTGCTTATTGTCATTCCTGCAAGGAATGCTCCTGTAACAGCAGCTATGCCCACATGTTCGCCAACAAACGCAAATACAAAGACAATGAAAAGCGGCACTGATATGAGTATCTGTTCATCCTTCATGTACTGGACCCATGACAGAAGCTTTCCGGCAACCCTTGAGCCTGCTGTGAGCACGAGAACTATAAATCCGAGAACTGCAAGGAACAATGACATGATTTCCCATACCTTTATTGTGCCGAGTGAGAAATACGAAACAAGGAATGAGAGCCCAAGTATTGCTATTATATCATCAGCCATGGCTATTATGACTATTGATTTTCCCACGTGCGTATTAAACTCGCCGTAATCTATCAGCGTCTTTATCGGTATTGCAGTGCTTGTTGAAATCATTGCAATGCCAAGGAACAACCCTATGTTAAAATCATGGAATATCAGAATGCCTGCAGCAATGCCACCTATGAGCGTCAGGAACGCGCCCATTGAAGCAATTGCAGTGCCCATGTATGTATGCTGCTTTATGTCATCGAATCTTGTGGACAGTCCTATGAAAAACATGAGGAATATGATTCCAAGGCCGGCTATCTGTCCGAGTATGGCGCTTGGTGTTACCCAGCCAAGCACAGGGCCAACAATAATGCCTGCGAGTATCTCGCCTGCAAGTGAATTTATCTTTATTCGTTCAACAAGTTCGCCCAGCATCTTTGCCGAGATCAAGAGCAGGGCAATGGCCAAAAACAACTGCGCCTCTGACATGACAATCAACCTCTAACATTTTCTTGCTTTACTATATCTGGTATCGTATAGATAAATTGTTTCAAGATATATTATGAACCAAATAAATAATCATATATCATAATTTGGTTCATATATAGCAACCAACTTTTATAGTATCTTTGTTATAAGTTGGTTAGCTATAAAGATGCTTATTCCAGAGAATAGAAATGTGTGATTTCACTATGCATTCTGTGGGTATTTACCCACAGAACATGGAGTGGTCTTAATGGATATTTTTTATTGATGTTCGTTTGCTCTGCCGACAAGCTCGTATATCTGGACTGCTTTTGTCTTGCCCTTGACTTTTATTTTGTCAAGCCTGCGAAACACAAAGCCACTCACTTGCTTCATTGTTGACTCGGAAACGATTATGGTTGTGCCGTAGATTTTGTTGAGCCCCTCGATCCTCGAGGCTATATTCACAGCGTCGCCAATGACTGTATAATTTATGCGCTGGCTTGAACCCATGTTTCCGACTATTGCATCTCCTGTGTTTATGCCGATGCCTATGCTGATTTTGTTTTTCATTTTGTTGAGCGCTGCCTTCATTTCAAGCGCTGCCTCACATGCAAGAGCTGCATGCTCCTTTTCATCCAGCGGCGCACCCCAGAAAGCCATGACTGCATCGCCTATGTACTTGTCTATTATGCCGCGCTTCTGCATTATTATATTGGACATCGAGCTCAGATATTCGTTTAGGAGCTCTACAAGTTTTTCAGGCGTCATTTTCTCTGAAATGCCTGTAAAGTCACGGATATCAGAAAACATTATGGTTATTTCCTTTTTTGTTCCGCCGAATTCTATTTTTTCTGCTTTTGTCTTTTTCAGAATTTCATCAACAACCTCCTTTGAAACATATTTTCCGAATATGCCTGTTATCTGCCTCTTCTTTTTTGACTCGGCATGATAGAAATATATGTAATCTATGATGTACACAGCAGCCATTGCAATAAATGGATAGAATATGTTCATCACAATGCCTGATGAAAAAATCAGGGCTGAGATGTATATGTAGAGCAAGGCAATTGCAACAATGACTATAGTAGCGAAAATTATCTTGAACCTTGATACTATAATTGATGTAAGTAGTGCAAAAATGAAAATTACCAGCACAACGCTCTCTATGCTTTGGCTGGAAATTCTTGAGCCTGTCACAAGCATCTGGATTACATTTGCATGTATCTCAACGCCTGGCATTGGCTGTGAATAAGAAAAAGGTGTGAGCCTCTCGTCATGGAGGTCTTTTGCAGTTGCACCTACAAGAACTATTTTTCCATTAAAATCAGTGCCATTCATGGCATCTGAAAATGATATTGTTCTGAATGTCCCAGCCGGGCCTATGAAATTTATCAGCGCTTTTCCGCTTGTATTTATTTCGGCGCCAACATATCTTTCAGCAACAGCAAGCGAGAAGCTCTTTGTTTTCATTGATAGGGGAACTGACCTGACAACACCGTCGCTATCCTGAAAGAAATTTACATGGCCATAGCTGGCGTTAAAAACAGGAACAAGAAACCTTTCCTCATTTTCAAAAATATATTCAGCAGCAAGAACTGTATTGACTGGAAGAGCTTTTGCAAATATGTTATCAGATGACGAGCTTTCAAAAAATGAGACATCAAACCCAACAACCTTAGCATTTCTGGCAACGCTGAGAAAATCCGCATAAACCTTCCTGTCCCATGGCCATCTGCCTATCTGCTGAAGGCTCTTGTCATCTATTGCAACTATGATAATGCTGTCAAGAGGCGACCGTTTTTCATATAAAATGTCAGAAGCACGCAGGCTCTGGGGCTCAAATGCACCTGCAAGAAGCAGTAAGGAAAGAACAACAGAAACAGCAGCAGCAGACAAAATGCCGAATGCATATTTGTTTTCAGGCAGGATAACCATGTATAATAAATTTCAGAAATGAATTTAAGGCAATTTTAAGGAATAGCAAAGATTAATTATAAGTTTCTAAAATCATGTATAAATTTAATTGCCCTCAATACGTCTGACAGCATTATCCCATGAAGGTGGCGGGCTGCTATCTGCAACATAGTGTGATTTGCTCACACCTAAAATCCCTCTTCCTGAGAAATCTAATTCGCATTTTAGAAGTTCCGGGTCATGCGATATACCATTTTTGCATCTGCGTTCATAGGCATCTTTTGCGCCATGATAAAAAGATTTGAAATTGAAGGATGATACCCATTCACCATGTCTTGGAATTGCGTGATGAATTACTTTAAGTGCTGTTTCCTGGGGCTCATAAAAATCTGTTACAGAAACTAAATAGGCTGTTTTTTTAACACTTCCGATTATTCCATATATTTCTTTTATACATGGATGCGTTGTCTCAGGTAAGACTCCCTGAATTTCATCAAGATAAACCGATTCATTTCTTTCTAGTTTTTCTACTAATTTATCAAAATTCATTACTATCACTTATTTAGATTATTTATTTAATTACTTATAAATAGTAAAGTATTTAAACTTATATACTTATCTTTATCCCGCCGAACTGGGCAGATGCGGCGTCTATCTCTTCCTGTGTATAAGCGCCTGAAAGATACTTGTTTATGAATTCATCTACCTGTGTGTCTGTGAGCTTATACTGTGACTTTGCGATTGATATGTAGGTTGCGTATTTGTTTTTCAACTTTTCCCTTACATCACCAAGGAACTGGCGGTCTTTCTCTTGATTAGAGCTGATGAAATCGTCTATCACCACATCATTAATTGTTATGGTTCCATCGCTAATCTCGGCAGATTTGCCTGCACCTATATTCGCGCTCTTTCCATCAGCCATTACGCTAAGATTTCCTTCTGTGAGGTCAAAAATTGACTTGATGCTTGCGCGTGTAGCAAATGCAGTGCCCCGCACGCTTGCAACGGCATTCGGCGTTTTGACATCATATTCGCTGAAGCCGCTCAGCTTTGTGACTTTGTTCCATGTTCTGCCTGCACTTTGATCAAGCGAGAACTTCTTTGCATCGCCTGAAACAAGCTCTGATAGCTTTATTTCTGTGTTTTCTGCAAGACGAACAACACTTGATCCAAAAAGAATTATCTGGGCTGCTCCGCCTGCGCCTGTCTTCACTGATGCGCCCTGAGAAAGCTGCATGCCTGATTGCGCCTGGCGATAACCAGAACCGCTATTCATCTCAACAGGCTGTTTGTCAACTATAAGCACAGCAGGAGAGCTTGTGCTCATGAGCGGAAGAACAAAAGTTACAATAAGAATAACAGCAACAACAGCAATCACACCAGCTGCAATGTATTTCACGCGACCCATAATTATTGTTGGATTTTAAGTTATTTAAGTTTACGGAGTACGCTGGGGGTGGGAATTTCCAGACTTTTCTTTTCCAGGGTTTTCTTTCCTAAAGAAAAGCCTTTTTGAACCCACGCTCCCTTTCGGGAACAGGCTGATTGTGACTTTCTAAAAAGATTTTTTTGTTAATACTTTCTTTTCCAGGGTTTTCTTTTTCAAAGAAAAGCCTTTCCAGACCTGCGCCTTAAACCTATCAAGGAACCCTTTCTTATTTTATGCGAAAGCTTTCGTTTTTCTTTTGGCAAACGTAGGCTTTTCTTTTCATAAAAGAAAAGGCTCGGACTTGGCTACCCCAGCATGAAATGAGATGCTTTGCATAACCATGGGCTAAAGCCCATGGTATCCTGTGTGCATCTCAAGTGAAAAGTACGATTTGAAAATCGTAGTATTCATACTTTTCACAATAAACTGAAGCATCTTTGATGCTTCAATCCATTCCTCTCATCTTCATTCTATTTTAAAAGAATTAGAACCTTTCCGCATCCTCTATGAGCATGTCTGGTATGTCGCCATCTAATATTTTGTAGCGGAGCCGACATTTGTTGCAAAACAATACATTTCTTTTACTGTCGTATTTTACATCGCCCTTGCACTTTGGGCACGCAATGATATCAAGAAGTTCTTTACTGAGCGGCATAAATATCAACATTTAATTTACATATGTCCGGTATGTGTTCTTTTTCTATTGTTTTCAATTATATTCTTTAGAATTTCTTCGCTGTTCACACTGAGTATTTCACACAAACCTAAACAATATACCATCAAATCTCCAATTGCATCAGCCATTTCGTTTTTATTATTGATTTCTCTTGGGGGTTTTTTATCACTATTTTTATAAGCTTTAGCTAATTCTCCAAGTTCTTCGACCATCAAAACAATTTCTTTTCCAATATCAGTAGTATTGAATCCTCGGCTAACTTTATTTTGATAGATTTCTTTTTGTAATCCATACAAATCCATATATCAGCACCTGATTTACTATAAAATAACTAATTATTTAAACAGTTTATATGAGAATAAATTAACCATCATTTTATAATTTTGGATACACTTCCTTTTCCATGATAACCCGGTTGGTCTTTATTGCAAGCCCTTTTTTCCTTGCCATTTCATCGGTAGTCAT
>JAZDJX010000009.1:0-35976 GCA_043803505.1 Candidatus Aenigmatarchaeota archaeon
CACTTTCTTTAACTGTGGTACATATGACAATGAGGCAGCCTATTATAGTTGTATTGGGGCATGTTGATCATGGCAAAACAACATTGCTTGACAGAATCAGGCAGACAGCTGTCGCTGCCAAAGAGGCAGGCGGCATAACACAGGCAATCGGAAGCACAGAAATACCTGCCAGCACTCTTGAGAAACTGTGCGGTAGCGTGATGCAAAAATTTAATTTTGAGCTTGCTGTGCCAGGATTACTATTCATAGACACGCCAGGGCACGAGGCATTCACAACGCTGAGAAGGCGAGGAGGAAGCGTAGCTGATCTGGCAATCATAGTTGTCGATATTGTTGAGGGTATGATGCCACAGACAAGCGAATGTATAGAAATAATAAAAGAGATAAAGACGCCGTTTGTTGTTGCGGTAAATAAAATCGACAGGATTGCTGATTACAATTCAATTGATGGCTCATTTCTTGAAAATTACGAAAGACAAAGCGATGCTGCCAAAGTGGAATTTGAAAAGGATTTCTATTCGCTTGTGAATCAATTTACAAATTGCGGATTTTCTGTTGAGAGATTTGACAGGATAACAGACTTCAAAAAGACCATAGCTGCTGTCCCGATAAGCGGAAAGACAGGCGAAGGTATAAACGAATTGCTTGCAATTCTTGTCGGGCTTTCGCAACAATTTCTAGGCAAACAGCTTGAAACATCATCAGAAGCAAAGGGTATGATACTTGACGTGAAGGATGTTACTGGATTTGGAACAACAATTGATGTGATTGTCTATGATGGCAGTGTTAGCAAGGGTGATTTTCTAATTGTCGGAGGAAGGGAAGGCGTTATAACAGGCATAAAGGCACTTTTGATGCCACAGCCATTGCATGACACAAGGGTGGAGAAAAAATTTCAGATTATAGATGAGTGTAGAGCAGCATGCGGAGTGAAAATAGCGGCTCCGAATTTGGAAAATGTTTCAGCAGGCTCTGAGATAAGGACAGCAAAAACATTTCATGATGCCATGAAATTCAAGGAAGATCTCAAGAAAGAGATTGAGGAAGTTGAAATAGAAACGCAGAGGGATGGACTGATACTCAGGGCTGACACAGTCGGCAGCCTTGATGCGCTGGTGAAGATGTTCAGCGATTACCCGATTGAAAAGGCAAAAATAGGCGATGTCACAAAAGAGGATGTAATAAATGTTGCAAATAATTCTGATTTTTACCGCATGATAATATGCTTCAATGTAAAGCCGTCAGATGACGTGAAATATTCTGCAAAGAACCATGATGTAGGCATTCTAGAATCAAATGTCATTTACCGTCTTTCAGAAGAATATGGAAAATGGACTGAAGCCAGAAAAAAACAGCTTCTTGAAAAAGAGCTTGAGTATGTTACAAGACCAGGAAAGATGCTTCTGCTTCCCGGATGTGTCTTCCGCGCAAGCAATCCTGCAATAGTCGGTTGCGAGGTTCAGGGCGGCATAATAAAATCCGGGTACAAGCTCATCAAAATTGAAAATATGGTGAAGCCGCTCGGCATAGTAAAGCAGATTCAGGCAGAAGGAAATGCTGTCAACCAGGCATTGGCAGGTGAAAGGGTTGCTGTTTCGATAACAGATGCTGTTGTTGGAAGGAACATCAACGAAAGCGACATAATTTATACGGATATAAATAGCAACGAATGTAAAATATTAAAAAAATATGCGTCTGTTCTCACAGACAGTGAAATAAAAACTCTTGAAGAGATATGTGAGCTGAAAAGAAAAATAGACAAGAGTTTTGGAATGTAATAAAACAGAAAAAGAAGGTATAGAATAGAAAAAAATAGGAGAAAAGAATGGATTTGATTTATGGCAAAAAAAATGATATCCCGGATTTTGTGAAAACAAATCCGGGAAGTTGGGATTTTTTATTCCACCTGCCAAAAATAATCCTGTCTTATTTCCCTAATAATTATCAACAAGAGGTCGAAAACATGGAAACAAAAAAAATCGATGAATACATCAAACAGACAGGAATAAAGCCGAAGGACTGTATGTATCATACCAATAGAACTGCAAAAAATTCCAAGCAGCAGCCATCAGGAAATATACGTGTTCTCGTGGCAAAGGCTGATGGAGTTGCAAGATGCGAGTATGTTTGTCCTGAGTGCGGACATTACGCCTACTGCGAACAGGAATGGAAAAGACCTTTTTCAGTGAAATGCGAAAAATGCGGCTTCAAAATTAGTGTGCCAAAGCTGCGCGAGGAGCTCAAGCGCGAGAAGAAACAGGAAAAGCTGGCCAAGATGAAAAAAAAGTAATTGTGACAGAATGATTTAAGTTTCTTCATCACAATTAATTATCATGCCTCGTTAGCTCAGAAAGCCCCTTTTCTTTGTAAAGAAAAGTCCCTTGGGTTCAAAAGAAACATGTGGCTTCGCAAAATATTAAGGAGCTTGAGAAATCGGTAGAGCGTTACCTTGGTAAGACAATCTATGGAAGGGAAAGAAGGTAAATCGATTGACAACCAAAGATTGTCGGTCTATTTTGAGGAAAACCGTAGGTTGTCCTCAGGAGGTAAAGGTCCCGAGTTCGACTCTCGGACGAGGCTTGCTTTTGTGCAAGTTAATAGGCTTATATATTTTACAGGCAATGACTTGAGATGTCTGCTAGTATTTCAGTGTTCAGTGGGAATATGCTATATGACATAGGTCTTTATCACAAAAAATCTATTGATGAAGCGCTTCTTATAAAAAATATTGGCGGCAGACCTATAGCGCATTTTGGTATGCCTTCACTTCGTGATGTTGTGAAATTTATCAGATTTTATGAAGGTCTTCTGCAGAAGCACTGCAAACACTATGTGCCTGAAAAAATTATAAATGCAGAGACTGATTTTGTTTCACATAGAAACAGATGTTGGCTGGATTTATCTGGTGACACGTCTTACATAAGACACCATAAAGAAATCGTCGGTTCATATGATCCAGATGATGACATAGAATTGAGAAAAGTACTGAAAGGTATAGAGCATTTTTCTTATATAATGGAACGAGAATCAAGAGAACGAACCGTATATACTGATGAAGATATAGCGGAAATTGAATTTGGATTAAGAGGCAAAATATCAGAATTGAATTTTGATAATTTCATGACGGAAGAAGAATTTAAAAAATGCATCGCTGAGGCATACAATGCAATACATGATGAGTGACGCTTATATCCCAGAAAAAATTTTACACTAATTTTCTTTATTTTAATCTGTCAGTTCTATCTCTATGTTGATGTCAGCAGGTATCCTTATTCTTGTTATCTGGCGCAGGGCGCGGTCGCTTGCTCCTACATCAAGTATGCGCTTGTGAATGCGCATCTCCCATTTATCCCAGTTGCCTCCGCCTCCACCACGATGCATTCCGTCTCCGCATGGCGTTTTCATCACAGGTATCTTGAGCTTCTTTGTAGGTAAAGGTACTGGTCCATAAACAGCAACGCCTATTTTCTCGGCTATGTCTTTTATCTCCCTGCATAACTCATCAAGCTGCTTCGGATCACGGCCAGTCAGCTTTATCCTTGCCTTTTGCATAGTATCACTATTTCAAACTTTTACTATTTATTTAGTTCACTCTATAGATTAATAGACAAGTTTAAAAATATATTAATCTATAACCGTTTTGCAACTGGGGTGATAATTTTCAAGAAAAAAGCAGGCAAAAAAGGAAATATTAGGGATGCTGCTGAGGATGAAAAGAATCGTGTTTTTTTAAACAATGAAAAAATTCTTATAACATCAGCCCTGCCGTATGTCAACGGCATAAAGCATCTTGGTAATATTATAGGTTCTCTGCTGCCAGCAGACATATTCCACAGGTTCCTTGATTTGATCGGCATAGAAAACATCTACATATGCGGCACAGACGAACATGGAACGGCAATAGAGATAGCAGCTCTTGAAGAGGGCATCACACCAAAGGAATACGCTGACAAATATTATGAGCTCCAGAAAAGAATTTATGAAAAATGGGGTTTTGACTTTACATATTTTGGCAGGACATCATCTCCTGCCCACCATGAGCTGACAAAAAACATATTTACTGCCATATTCAAGGCAGGGTATATAAAAAAAGAGTCGGTCACACTTCCATACTGCAGAAATTGCCGAAGGTTTTTGCCAGACAGGTTTGTTTTGGGCGAATGTCCGAAATGTAAATATCAAAGCGCGCGCGGAGACCAGTGCGAAAGCTGCTCTGCAGTGCTCGATCCAACTGAACTGAAAAATTCATTGTGCTCTGTATGCAAAAAAAGCGAAATAGAATTCAGGCAGGAAGAGCATCTGTTTCTTGACCTCTTGAAATTGCAGCCAAAACTGGAAAATTGGCTGAAGAAGAACAACCACTGGCCTTCAAATGTCAGGAACATTGCGCTTGGGTGGCTAAATGAAGGATTGAAACCGAGATGCATCACAAGAAACCTTTCGTGGGGAGTTGCTGTTCCTCTTACAGGCTATCACCATCTTGTTTTCTACGTGTGGTTTGACGCACCCATAGGATACATATCATTCACAATGGAAGGTGAACAGAAAAAGCTGCTGACGAATGCTGATAAATGGTGGTCAGATGCAAAGATATATCATTTTCTTGGAAAGGACAACATACCATTCCATACTGTTTTCTGGCCAGCAATCCTGATTGCATCATCAAGAACAGAAAGCCTTCCATATTATGTGGCTGGATATGAGTACCTAAACTGGCAGGGAGAGAAATTTTCAACAAGCCGCGGCATTGGCTTATTCAGCGACGAGGCGCTTGAGCTCTTTCCTATTGACTACTGGCGCTACTATCTCTCTAGGATAATGCCTGAAAATAAGGACAGTAATTTTGACTGGGATGATTTCAGGAGCAAGATAAACAACGAGCTCATTGCAAATTATGGTAATTTGTTTTACCGTGTCACGTCGTTTATTCATTCCAACATAGGAAGCGTGCCTGAGCCGGGAAAGATAGGAAAAGAAGAAAAAGAAATAGAGAAATTTTTTATTGCCACCTGCGGTGAAATAGAGAAACTGACAAAAGAAGTTAAGCTCAAGGAAGCTCTCGAAAGAACAATGACACTTGCCTCTGCTGCAAACAGATATTTCCAGGAAAAGAAGCCGTGGAAAACTTTTTCTGCTGACCGAAAAGATGCGTGCACAACGTTATATTATTCAGTAAACCTTGTCCGTATAATATCAACGCTGCTGCTGCCGTATATACCAACCAGTGCACAAAAAGCGATAGATGCGCTAGGCATAAAAGAAAAAAAATGGAAATTTGACTTTTCTGTCAAGCCAGGACAATATGTGAAGCCTGTCATACTTTTCAAGAAAATTGACGATGCTGAGATCAAAAAAGCCGTTTCATACAAGACAAAATACGCAAAAAAAGAGATAGCAGAAAAAGGCATAAAGGAAATGCCATACCCGGAGATTGTCACTGGTTCAATAACAAGCGTAGAAGATCATCCTGATGCAGAAAAACTTTATGTGATTAGGGTAAACATTGGCTCAAGCGAACGACAAATAGTTTCAAGCCTGAAGGATTCACACACCAAGGACGAGCTGGACGGAAAACAGATTCTTATGCTGATAAACCTGAAGCCGGCAAAGTTTCGCGGAATTGTCAGCGATGGGATGCTGCTTGCCTGCGATGATGACACGCTGCTAGTGCCGAAATACGAGATAAAAAATGGCACTGTCATTCAGAAAGGCTCGGGACAGCTGAAGGCAATCGATTTCAGCAGCCATGATTTTCATATTGAAATGCACAACGGCGAGCAGGTTGCTGTACTGGATGGCTTGGTGTTGTCGGCTGGCAACGTGCCCATAATACCTGAAAAAAAGGTTAATGATGGGTGTAAGGTGCTTTGAACTTATTGTATTTATTGTATTTTATTTTTTGATAGCATATTGTTGTATCATTTTATCTTTTATTTTCTTGAGATGAGGGCTCAATCCAACCAGATATTCTGCTGGATTTTCTAACCGTGTAATCTCCGGCCATAATCTATCGAGTTCACTTAAAGCTCTGTGTTTTATTTCGTCTAGAGTTGGCTTTCTATAAGTCCTTACCCCATTTTCAAATATCGTAGCAAGTAGGGGAATAGCATTTTGAGTATTATTGAATTTTTTTGTTTCATACCCTCTTGACCTATGGTGAACGGTAATTTCATCTTCCAGTATTTCATCTTCCAGTATTTCATCTGAAGTTAGCATTACATCTGCTGCATAATGCCCATTTTTATCAAGCAATCTATATACATTTTTCCTTCCAGGGTCAGTTATTTTTTCCTCATTTCCTGAAATTTTTATGGCATATCTGTCGCCAATCTGGACTAGTTTGTAAACTATACCCAGCGATGGTGAACCATCTGCAGTAACCAATTTTGTCCCGATTCCATACAAATCAATTTCTGCTCCTTGCTCTATTAATGATTTCGCAATTCTTTCATCTATATCGTTTGAAACAGTAATCTTTGCATCTTTAAACCCATTATCATCCAAAATTTTTCTGATGATCCTGCTTTGATAAGCCAGATCTCCGCTATCATCCCTTACGCCACTGAATGTTTTCAATCCCTTTTCTTTGGCAACTGTAACTGCATCCTCAACTCCTTTGGAATATCCATACGTATCAATTAAGAAAACACTTTCTTCTCCGAAAACATCAGCATAAGATCTGAATGCATTTTTTTGTGTAGGAAAAGCCTCCACAAAGCTGTGTGCATGCGTTCCTTTTGCAGGTATTCCGTGAACTATTTCTGCTGAGACGTTTGAAGTTCCAAATGCACCACCGATATAAGCAGCCCTTGATGCCATAAGTCCACCTTCATCACCACCCTGAGCCCTTCTTAGTCCAAACTCTAAGTATGGTTTTTTTCCATGCAGATAAATTCTTGCTGCTTTAGTCGTAACCAGTGTTGGGAATCCTAACTTATTCAGAATGTAGGTTTCGACGAAGTTTGCAATTGGCAGGGTTCCAGTTAGCTGAACCATTGGTATGTAAGGCTGAGCCATGGTTCCTTCTGGCAATGCTTCAAGAGTTCCGTCAAATTTTGCTTCCCTAATATATTCGTAAAATGATTTGGGCATTTTCCAGTGTTTTCTCATATGATCTATATCCCTTCCTGTAAACTGGAACTGCTCTAAATATTCGATGATACGTTCCAAACCTACTGCAAGAGTAAAACCTCCTCCAAAAGGGTTTCTTCTATAAAACCCATTAAATGTGGCAATTTCATCTGCTTTTCCTGATTCAATATAAGCAGCCATCATAGTGAACTGATAAAAATCAGCGACCATTGCAGGGTTTAATGGCGGTTTTTCTGTAATCCATAATGACTTTCCATCTGGTGTTTTGATTTCTGCATAACCCATTTTTGTAGCTTCAACTATGTCAATTCCTTTGTCAACCAAAAATTCCATATCACTTTTTTTCATCTTACATCATCCTGACAACTTTTAGTGGCTTGTCTGAAATAGTGATAACTGCCTTTGCACCCCTGTTAAATTTGTAATCCTCTATTGAATCGCTGCTTACGATTCCATCATCATTCAATGAATGAATTATCAATTTATCCCCTTCTCTTAATACACCGTGCTGTATGGAATAACCTGTTAATTTTCCCCTGTACGGCTCTGTAACTAGAAATCGTGCCCGCCTATCTGTTTTAGGTTTTTTATTTCCGTTTGAATAGATATATCCGCAGGCAGAATCATACCATCCGGTTGAACCTACACCGGTTGAAACCAGCAAGCCAGAGGATTTCTGCTCCTCGGTTTGTCCGTTAAACTGCAGGATATGTCTAGACATTCCTTTTCGATATTTTTCTCCTAAATAAAATTCAGATACAGCCATTTCAACAGGATATCCATTTAATTCTGCCGATAATCTTATCCAATCTTCCACAGAAAAATCATTTTTTTCCAATTTTTTTAAAACGCTCTCGAAATTAGAGGTTGTAAAATATGTTAAAACTCCTTCACTTTTTGAGGGATCAGAATTGATGCCCATGATTAAGCTAGAATCTATAAAATGTGATACATACTGGAAATGATTATCACCTCCCAGAGCAATAACCAAATCTGCATCAGCTATAGATTCTTTTGTAAGTTCTTCCCGCGCAACAAATTGATTCCTGTTAAATAATCTCCTTAATTCTTCCCGCGATTTTTTCTGCCTTTCATGACTGGATAGTATTTTTTCTTCATCAATGCCTTCTTGCCGATATTTGGCAATAAGTTCACCGTAGCTTAACTTATAATTGTGCATGTCCAATTCATATTTGCTCATTTTTGGAACAATAATAATACTTGAAATGTTCATTTTATTTACCTCTGCTGATTTCTCTTAATCTTTTTACTCCATCGATTTCCAGTATGACAGTCATGGTTCCTTCAGGAACATAATCTTGCCAGTTTCCGCCTTCTATCATCATTTGCCTTATTTCTGTCGCAGAAATACCGATACGACGATTAGATATTCTTACTTCATATCCTTTTTCTTCAAACAACTGCTTTGTTATTGTATTTCCTGAATATACAACATCAAATGTCGGGCAAATGGATTTCACATAAGGAACCCATCGCGGATAATCATTTATGTCATCTATCACGATAATTTGATAGGGTTTTTTTATGTCTAGACTTCGCCTTATCATATTTTCTCTTTCGTCTGCTGTGAAGGGGTTATAGATTGTATTTGCATATTGTGCTGATCCTATACCTATAATAAGTTCATCAATGTCTGGCGCTTCTTCCATTTCATGAATTGCTGATAGATGTCCAAGATGAAATGGCTGAAACCTGCCGATAAAAAATGCCCGCTTCATCTTTCAACCCTCGCTACCGGAGGAAGCTCTCTTTTATGTTGTGAACGTTCGAACAAGTTTCTAACCTTTTTGATTATAGCTGGATCAGCACTTTCAGTTTGTCCTCTTAATATTTTATCCAGTGTGTAGTAACCCATTCCAAGATCAGCCTCATCTGTTTGCCCTGGAGATAAATCAGCACTTGGTTCTTTACCAATTATTTTTTTAGAAACGCCCAAGAATCTTGCAAGTTCCCATACTTCAGTTTTGTACAAATCGCCTATTGGCTCGATATCAACTCCACCATCACCATATTTTGTAAAATATCCTGTTTCCAATTCAGATTTGTTGCTTGTCCCTAGGACCAACATGCCTTTTTCATTTGAAACACCATACAATAAACACATTCTGGTACGTGCCATCAGATTTTCCTTTGGTATTTTTTTACTAAAGTGACCTGTATGTTCAAAACTTTCTACAATTGGTTTAATATCGATTATTTCATATCCTATTTTCAGTATATTTGCTATTTCGATTGCATCATCTGTATTAGAATTTTTAAAATATGGCATAAGTAAGCCATATACCCTGTCATTACCAATTGCATTTACACTCAAGTAAGCAACGACAGTGGAATCTAATCCTCCACTTAATCCGATAACTCCTCCATTAAACCCTTCTGTTTTTTCTCTGATAAAAGATTCTATTGTTTCCGCAACTTTTCTGTAGTCCATATTATCTCCTCACTATTTCGCTAATATTTTTTCATATTCGGTATTGACATTAACTGGGTCATTACAATTTTCATTTTTCATATCTTCCTAAATATTCGTGACTTCTGATGTAGTTAACTCCAATCTGTTGACACATACTTCTTATGACATCATCCGCATTTTTCTCATCACAAAAACCTAATGTTGGAATAAGAAGATGCGTTGCACCATCAGCAATTATGTTTACCTCTGCTTTCGGGAACATCTGCTTTACGCCACTGGCAGATTGATAAATACATATACCCATCACAACGCCTGTGTGATTTATTGCAAGATTTTTTCCTAGACCATATTTTTGTTGCAGCAGCGTGAATACATTTTCATCGCCAGATGGTATATAATCGAAATTTCTCATCCATTTTGTTGACTTTACAGCTGCCCCATTGAACATGTGCTTGGCATTTATGACATATGGTACTGCTCCATCAAGAAATTCTTGCTGATTAAGTTTCAAAGCACCAAACGTCTCTTCAACATCCTTATAACTGAAGCATGGCCGGATATTATGTCTCGATTGACTTTCAGTATCATAATCCTGAAAGAAAACATGTCTTGAAACAGACAAACCTACTCGTTTGTCTTTTACAACCTCCTGCAGTTTTAAAGTCAGTTCTGGCGAGACTGTTTTTTCTTCTGCCACACCCAGTTCATCCAGATTATACCAGTCTTTTCGTACAAGATTATGCACAGGGTACATCCCGCCATTTACAGAGAATTCAGAACTCGTGCGTGAATGCACATCAGATGAAAATATCCACATATTCCCATACCTTATTACATCTGCTGCCGTATTTTTCTGTTTTTCAGTCGTTCCTGAATAAAAGTTTCCATCAAGATCTACAAAGGACTTTCCCCAATCAACCAGATGTTCAACAATAATTTTTCTTGTCATATATTCCGCCTCTAAATATCATTTTTTTCGCATTTCTGCTCTTTTTCCTCGTAATAAGGTGTCAAACAAAATCTGTAATTGCGCCCCCTTTTGAATGGTTTTATCAAATCAAGCTGGGATGTATCAAGCCTTTCAGCGTCTTCTTCTGTCAAATGACCCAAAAGAAACGAATCGCTGACCATCATTCCTAAACCAAATTCATCATTTATTTCTGTTACAATTTCTTCTTGAACAGGCCTATATTTACTATAAAGTTTACTAGGGCCTATGGTTTCAGAAATTTTTAAAGCCTGACAGAGAGATTCAGTATCTTTAAACCATTTGTTTCCGTAAAGAGAATGTATTGGTTCTCTGCTGAAAGCAAAACCACCAATTCTGAATCTGAAAACACCATACGATTTGCTGAAGGACATGACGACTGCAGGAATATTTTCATGACTTATATCGAATTTATGTTGCCTGGTTGCACCCACATATGCCAAATCCAAGATAACCTTGTTTCCAGCGTCACAAAGATCTGTTATGAATTCATTTGGTATGATATTTCCATCACATGAAGAAGGATTTGATATGAACCATACACCAGGCTCACATTTTTTTGAATTTGTTTTTCTAAAATCAAATTTTCTTACTCGTATTTTGAGGTCATCATGACCTGCATATTCTTCGTAACCCTCATATTCTCCATCAAAAACATTTATGGACTCAATATCTTCAATCTTAAGCTTTGTCAGAAGTTTAAAGATACCTTCGCTGGATCCTGATGTTGGATAACTGAACTTGAAATCTGAAAGGGCAGGAACAATAGATGAATATGCCTTGACTATTCTCTTGATTATAGGGCCATGAATTTCATCGAGATCAACATATCCTTCTGGAGTGGCTGGAATATCCAGCGGTGGAGTAAAAAGTGGTTCTAATCTTTTGTAGATTTCTTCAGCAGGCGTTGTAACCAAATACATGCTATCGGGCAATGCATTTGAAACTTCTCGAAGCAAAGATCTTGTTTCAGGAAAAAAATAGCAATAAACGGATTTCATGGCTTTCAATTTGCTCATAATATCCGACCCCCATAAACATTTTCCCAGCTTGTTGTCAACCAACCTTGTGGAAAGAATACTAATTGTCTTATTTCTTCTTGACCTGGATCAAACGTCAATCCTGTGGTAAGGCAAACATTCTGTTCATTAATTTCGTAAACAATGGCACCATGAGGCAATACATCACACTTTGCCCCGTCTTTCTTCAAAAAATCCGTGATGGTTTTTATTTTTTTATCATTCAGTTTGTGTTCATTTACAAATTTTGTGGTTTCCGAGCTTAATGAATCTCTAGGGCAATCAACACTCCTCAATGTTAATTGAAAAACTTCATGGTCCTTGGCATATTTAATTAGTTTTTTTACTTCTTCAATATTATCTATACATCCATCAAGCATAACACATGAAAGTCTTGTATTCAAATCTTTTGAATGAATTTTTTTAATAAGCTTCGGTAAATCAAAATAGTTTCCGTTTTTTGGCTTGAACATTTCTTTGTTTTTTTGCGAGTCATAATGATAAATAGAAACAGCTACTGTATCCAGACCCAAATCTTTCCATGACTCAAGAAAGGCATCATAAAGACCTCCATTGGCTATCATTGAACCATTTGTCTGGAGTTCTATTGTATCAAATGATTTTCCGTACAATCTGGTCAAATATCGTGTAATCTGACCGGGATACAAAGTTGGTTCTCCTTTTCCTGTGATTAACACGTTTTTTGCACCATGATTCATGGCGATTCTGGTTGCCTTTTCAAATTTGGCCCAGTCAACTTTTGGCTCTTTATTATCAATGCCATAGCTAGGAGTCATTTTAGAAATGCAAATACCACAGTCATTCGTGCAGGTTTTGCTTCCTGCAATGATTGTATAAGTTAGTGCCTTTTTCATTTCTCAATACACCTGAATATTCTAACATCGTTAACTTTATAAATCTTTCATTATTTGACTACCTGCAAATAATTACATGCATAAATCTATGATAATTTTCACACATAAATATTTTCATGTTCTATTGGTTTTATGTTACTCGAAAAATACGAGCCGAAATCGCTGAAGGATTTTATCGGCAATCAAAAGCAGGTTACAGAAATAATTCATTGGCTAAAGAGCTCCAAAGGCACGCTTATGCTTCATGGACCTACTGGCACCGGTAAGTCTTTATGTGTGCGGCTTGCTGCAAAAGAACTTGGTTACCATATATCAGAGCTTGATGCAAATGAATACCGCAATTATGAATCAATAAAAAAATTTGCTGACAATTCAATGCAAAAGAGCCTTCTTGGAAAAAGGCTGCTGCTTATAGACGAATGTGAATTCCTTGACACAACACGCGGCATTGAAGAGCTTGTGAAGACTTCGCGCCATCCGCTTGTGTTCATAACATCAAATCCTTATGAAAAAAAGCTTTATTCACTCAGGCGGCTGTGCAGGCTCATAAAATTCGAGAAACCTGATGTCCGAAGCATCGCGACTTTTCTCAGGGCTGTATGTGCCAAGGAGAAAATTTTATGCGAGACAACAGCGCTAATGGATTTTTCAAGGAACTGCAATGGCGACATAAGGGCTGCATTGATGGATTTGGAAGCAATGGATAAGCTAACTCTGGAGTCGATAAAAAACATTAGTTCCAGGGAACATGAAAATGACATATTTAATACAATGAGAGCGATTTTCAAATCACCACACATTAAAGATGCTCTTGAAGCAATGGCAAAAAGCGAAAAACCCATAGAAGAAATTTTCATGTGGCTGGCTGAAAATATACCAAATGAATACAGCAGCAGTGAAGAGATAAGTTTTGCATATGACAGCCTTGCAAAGGCTGACATGTACATGTCAAGAATTATTAAGCGCCAGTCGTGGAGCCTTTACAAATATTTCTCAGAGATTTCTGTGTGTGGCACAGCGGCAGCAAAAAACAGGCAGCATATGGGGTTCACGCGCTACACAATGCCAAGATATCTGCAGAAACCCGATTTGCCACTCCAGAAAATAGCTATAGGTCTTAGAATCTCAGAAAAAAGAGCAAAGGAATATCTTATTCTCATGAAATTTCTGATGAAAGGAAGGAACAAAGAAGATATCAAAAAGCTGTTTGCTTTTGACAGTGATGATGTTGAAGCGATTGAAAGTGTGTAAATGGCTCACCGAAAAATTGGAATTGGTTATTTTTTCTTCATCTGTGATTTGGTTCTGTTATTTTTTTTCTGCCATTTCACGGTTTACCTCAAGAACAAACCTTAGAGCATCAAGCAAGTTTTCTTTTGTTTCTTTTAAGTCGGAGCCCTGCGTATTAACACCAGGTATTTCCTCCACATAAGCTACATAACCTTCTTTTACCTTTCTGTAAATAGCTGTCAGCCCGCTTATCTTTTCTTTTTTCATGCATGCACCTTTCAACCTACTTTATAACATCATCTGGATTAACATTCTCATAAAGCCTGTATTTTTCTGATGCGATTAGTATTCCAAATGTGGGGTTGCAGCCAGAGCTGTAATTGGCATAAAAGAAATAACCCATTGATGTCATTTTTTGCTTTGTGAAATATATGAATTCATCAAGATTGTTTGCGAGTGTGCTGCAATCCGACAAGCTGACAACCTTATTCATCTGCTCCTTTATTTCATAAAAATAGAAATCCTCCCTGTACTTTTCTGTTGTGCCTGAAACTGAATGATAGCCACGAAACATAACAGAAATTGCGAGAAACGCTGTTGTAGCAACCACAGCAGAAATAAAAAAACCACTGACCTTTCATGTTTACCATTCTCGCTATTTAATAACCACGACCTGCGCATGCGGGATGCCGCAGACTTCAAGCACATTGCCTGAAGGAATCATGCACTCCTTTATCATCAGCGAAACAATATCTTTTCCGCATGCATTGATAATTGTTGACGACTTCATGAGTTTCAGTGCCTGCTCTTTGCTGCATTTTTCACTGCCGTAAAAATCGGTTGATATATCAAACGTCATGTCTTTATCCTCGAATTTTTTTCCGGTTATAGATGCATCGGATATAGCAAGCAGCGTATCCACTGACTGCCTGAAAATCTTGTAGGTGAATATCATATTTTTCTCAGTGTCCTTTTTGCTCCGCATGCCTCGCACCTCAGTATGCTTGCATCCTTGCCTTTCTCTATTACTGTATCAGGTTTCCTGCATTCGTTGCAGAACACAAATTCCTTTGCATAGTCGCTTATGCGCCTGTCTATAATATCGCTGTTCACCTTTCCCTGAAGAACAAGCTCGCCTTCTTTTATTGTTCCCGGAACTGCGAGTTCCTTGAACATAAATTTTGATAGTTCCTTTGGCTCTCTTCTCAGCGATTTGACAATAACAGAAAAGTTTCTTATTGCAGTCTGTTTGCCAATGTGCTGAATGGTTGCTTTCGGTATCTCAAATCTCTCGGTGCCCTGCTTTATTTCAGGCAAAGATTTTCTTGCTTTTTCCAAAAGTTCATCATATTTCATGTGTTACACCTTGATATAATTCTGACATTTTATGCCCTATAATTTCTCAAGTCCTTTATGCCAAGATATTTGGTTTTTGCACTTTTTATTGTTCCTGTGACACCTAGTATTTTTATAATTGCCCTTGATTCAGCAATTGTCTGGAGCATCGAAAGCACTACCCTAACCTCTTCAACACTATCATGATTGCATACTATGATTCCTATGCCATTTGTTTCATCATAAAGGTTTTCTATAAGACGAAAATTTGCTTCAGCGGAATTCATCTCGCCAAGAAAACCAAGCGAACAATTCCACACTGCAGATGAAAGTTCTCCGTAAGGCACTTTGCTGTCTGATATTACGCTGAAGGCTATATATCTTTTTTTTGGCCGCAAAAATGGTGGCAACATTTTCGGCTTTTCCATATTCATATAATTATTCATCTATTTTTGCACCTTCCCATCTTTTTCCGGCAAGTCTTTCCCTGTTCTTATTGGTCATCTGCTCGGGTATTGCGCTTATAGTATCTATGGCTTCTGTCAGCTCCATACCAAGAATATGTGTGATTGCAGCAAGTTCCCTGCCGGCTCTTAAACCCCATTTTGAAACTGCGCCGCTTGTTGTGAGAACCATTGTATCATATTTCTGGCAGACTTTTATGTTTGTGCGCATGAACGCAAGCACACTGACCCTGTGCCTTCTATATGATTCAAGAATTTCGCGGAAGTTTATTTCTATTGCCACCTCATTTTCTTCAGCAGCCCTTATGCATATATGGTCAAGGCCCGAATCCTTTCTTCCAAGTTCGGGGTGGCATAAAATATCTATCATCGGGTTCTCGCATGCAACGCGGTTTATTCCATAATCACCGCCATGTACCATTAGTATCTCAGCAGAAACCCTCGCTTTTTTTGCGAGCTCGTCCAGTTCTTCTGCGCTTGTCGGCTTCAACATGACAGCATTGACTATATCTATGCCGTCAACAACTGGCAATTCAGACATCTTTGTACCATTGAAATATCTCACAATACCGATGCCACCTATACCCAGATTTTTTGCCATTTGTGCTGCTTCTTCTACTGTGTTCTCTCCTATTGACAGGTTTGTATGTACATGCAAATCGTAGAATGACATATTACCAGAATAAATATTTTTAGGAAAGTTTTTAAGATGAGATTCTTTGTATGACCAATAGGCTATTTGCAGAGAACAAAGCTTTCTGAAAGTTGCATCTCAAGTGAAAAGTACGGTTGCAAATCGTAGTATAATTCTATCATTTATTCATACTTTTCACAATGCCCAAAAGAGAGAAAAAATCCTTCATCCTATAGCATCTGACATGAATAATTAGACATATTATAAATGTCAGTGCTATATATGGAAAACATTTTTTATATAAAAATTAATGTCTTCCATTATATTCGTCAGGAAAACTTTTTGCAGACATCATCTTATTTTGAAATTTCTATCAAGAAACTTCAAAAGACATTCAGTTGTGAATGTCATCTGCTTTCACCTATGTTGTTATTACACTATTTCTTTTTTTTCTTTTTCTTTGCCATTTTTTTATTCACCATTTGATAGGTCAATACGTTTAGCATCAACCTATCAATAGAATCAATTATACATGTAATATTTATTTAAACATATCGTTTTTTGTGGTTTTTGCTTGTCATATTGAATGATAATTTGAAACAACTAATCCAAAAAATATTAATTCAAATCCCTCTGGATTTCTTCCCGGAACTTGTCAGCCCGCGAAATGCGCGGCTGCGCTGACTGCATATCCAGTTTATTTTTTTGTCGGATTTTATTACCGGATGATCAGGGTCAACCAATATGACTTCGTAAAACTTTTGCTTGCCATCATCGCCGACAAAATAAGAATTAAGAACTTCAAGATTCGGAAATTTCCTTGCAACACGCTTCTCGGCTATTGCCTGATGGCTCTGTGATGTTGTATACTTTACAAGCCCGACATTTCCTGGCTTTCTGCCTTTTCTTATTGTCTGCCTTCGCCTGCCACCTTTCTTTATCCTTGTTCGCACGACTACAAACCCCTGCTTTGCTGAATAGCCGAGCTGTTTTGCCTTATCGAGCCGTGTTGGTTTTTCAATGCGTAATGAAACAGGTTCGCTTCTCCATTTCAGCATCTGCTCGCTGCTTCCGTCATTCCATGCCATTTTAAGATATTTATGATATCCCATTCCACCATCTCTTGTCAAGATATTTTGTGAAGCAGGTTATGATATCCTGTTTATTTACTTGTTTCACACCAACAGAAAGCAAAGCTTTCTGTGGCGTCAAAGAACCTTTGGTTCTTTAGACGTATAGCAAACAAGAAGAATAATATAGAGATTCTTTGTTTTCTTGTTTAGCTATACCCTTTAAATATCTCTATTCTCAATAAAAAACTATTTAAGAATAGCAGAAAATTAAATTGAGGTGATGAAATGCATTCGGCTGTAAAGCTTATAATTGGGATAGTAATCCTATTGGTCGGCATTTACTGGTATGCTGAGCCAATGTTCGGTGGTAGTGGCATTTCAAAATTCCTCGCTCCTAACACAGACAGTGTCAAGGACATCAGCACATCCGGTGCATTCCGCATTGTATTCTCCGGCCTTTTCGGCCTGCTGCTGATATTCCTCGGTGCGATCATAGCATGGATAGAATATGAGGACATAAAGTGGGAGATGAGGGAAAAGAAGGAAAGCAAGACACACAAAGAAGAAAAAGCCACAAAGAAATAATATGACCAACAGATTTTTTGTTTTTTTATTTCAAAATTATATCGGATAGTTGTTTTTTTGTAGAAAATTCATCAGTCAAATAATAACATTCATTCTTCTCAGTCCGACCTTTAGTTGTCTTGGATTCCTGAAATGTATGGCTTTCATGCCTGCTTTTCTTGCGCCAATAACATTTATTTTTGCATCATCTATGAAAACGCATTCGCGCGGCTTTAACTTGAGCCGCTTTGCTGCAAGAAGATAAATATTTTTATCAGGCTTTACCATACCAACATCACATGAAAGTATAACAGGATTAAAAAATCTGTAGCGCCGCCTTTTTTTATTGTATGCTACATGGTCCTTTATTGTATTTGAAATCATGACAGTCCTGTAGCCATTTCTTTTCAGACGGATGGCGATATTTATAACATCTTTTCTCATCCTGCTTTTTACTGCATAATTCCTGAGCCATAATGTAGATGCAAGCTTTCTGTTATATTTGATACCAAGCTTTCTGGAAACACTTTTCCAGAATTCATATTTGTTTATTTTGCCTTTCATAAATTCTGGCTCTATACAAGAAATTGTATATTTCAATTTTCTGATATCAGTTTCCAACATACCTGAAAGATACTTGTATGCCATATTCATGGAATAATCCAGAACAACCCCGCCCATGTCGAATATAACTGCTTTTATCATAGCAGATTAGTGTAATACTTTGAATAAAAAGGTTTTTTGAATATCAAGAATTAGTCATGAAAGATTTATAAAAATATAACTCATTATTGATTCTAAGGAGATTAAAATGAAGCGGAGAAAATTACTTTTTATACAATTGTTCTCTTCTATCCAGTTCAGCAATTAAATTCTTACGGCGTTGTTCATATTCATTTAAAATCTTTTGGTTATATTGTTGGATTCCACCATATTTATCCCATGTTTCTGGACGAGGATGATTTTCATCTACTAATTTACCTCGAAATTCATCTTTTAATGTAAACAAAGAATTGATCAATTCTCCAAGAGCCATCTTCTTTATTTCCATTTGTTTTAACATATTAGTTAAAAGTAAGAATAAGTATTTAAATTTTGTTCTGAAGCAATTGAACTTAATATATATGACTATACAAAGTAAGTACATATTGCATAGTTTCATGAAAAATTACATAATAAAAATTTCAAATCTATTTATCTCCTTTAGTCCAATTAATTATTGTGATTTCATGCTTGACTACAAGAAACTTGGCTTGCGTGTTGGGCTTGAGATTCACCAACAGCTTGCCAGCGGACACAAATTATTCTGCAGGTGCAAAATAGGAAAGAGCGCTGAATTTCCACTTGAGGTGAGGCGAAAACTTCGTCCTGCTGCAGGTGAAACTGGCAGTTATGATCCAGCATCAGCATACGAATTCTTGCGAAACAGGGCATTTGTTTACAGGTCAGACCCTCAAACATCGTGCCTGGTTGAACTGGATGATGACCCGCCAAAAAACATAAATGAAGTTGCCCTTGTTACTGCAATAAAAATATGCAGAATGCTTGGCTGCAATGTTCTTGAAGAACTTCATGTAATGAGAAAAAATGTCACTGACGGTAGCTCTGTTTCTGGATTTCAGCGCACAATGCTTATGGGAATTGGAGGAAACATAGAGACAAGCTTTGGCAATGTTGGCATACAAACAGTCTGCCTGGAAGAGGATTCAGCGCCTGTGCTAAAAAAAACTGGTGATGCCATAGAATACAGACTTGACAGGTTGGGAATTCCTCTTGTTGAAATAGCGACTTTGCCTTCTTTACATTCTCCTGAACAGGTTAGGGAAACTGCTGAAAAAATGGGTGTGTTGCTTCGCAGCGTTGATGTTGTGCGCGGCATAGGCTCAATCAGACAGGATGTGAACATTTCAATAGAAGATGGCTCGCGCGTGGAAATAAAAGGGTTTCAGGAACTGGAAAAAATTGAAAAGGTTGTTGAAAACGAGGTCACAAGACAGGTCAGCCTTCTGGAGATACGAAATGAACTCCACAAGCGCGGTGTAAAGCAAATCGATTCCATCATCGTTGATGCTACAGATATTTTTGCTGCAACAAAATATGATTTCATAAGAAAGATTATTGATAATGATGGAATTGTCTTGGCATGCAGCTTCCCATTTTCCGGTTTAATGGGAAAACAATGTGGTGACAGAACATTTGGCAAGGAACTATCAGGCTATGCCGAAGCATATGGCTATGGGCTGACACATAGCGAGGAAGCTGAAAAATACAAGCTGACAAATGAATTTGAACAGCTGAAAAGAGAGCTAAAGACTGGAGATAGGGGTGTCATAATTATTTTTGCTGGCGAAGATCCAAGAAACGCAGCAAATGCTGTTGTTAGCCGTGCAAAAGAATGTTTGAATGGCGTGCCAGAAGAGACAAGGGTTTCAGATGACATTGGCTCGAAATACACGCGTCCTTTGCCCGGCTCTGACAGAATGTATCCTGAAAGCGATATACAGCCAATATCAACAAGAAAATATGAAAACATTGAAACACCAAAAACATTGATTGAAAAAGCGGATGAGCTGAAGAAGAGACTGCCAAATGAAATTGTTTCCCAGCTTATTTCATCACAGTCATTTCCTCTCTTCGAGGAATTCAGCGAAAAATTTAATATTGATCCGCTTGTTGTTGCGAGAACACTTCTGTTTACGCTCAAAGAGCTGAAAAGAGGCGGCGTTCCAATAGAAAATATATCAAAATCTGATATTGCAAAGCTATTTGGCCTGCTCGAGGAATCAAAAATAACAAAACAGTCGCTGCCAAAAATTCTTGAACTGCTTGCCAAAGGAGAAAAGCTTGAGACAGCTGCTGCGAAGTTTGCAGCCCTCGCAGAAGAAGGAATAATTAAAATAATCGAAGATATCATGCTGGAAAATCCTAACAAGAGCGAGCCTGTTCTCATGGGACTGATAATGAATCGTCTTCAGGGACGGGCTGATGGCGAAACTGTGATGAAGATATTGAGAAAGCTGGTTTCTGAACGATCCGGTATCTGATATTTAAAATTTAAATACCAGCGAAACAAATAACTACAATGCCATTTGGAATTCCATTGAGTGTAGGATATTATATAGGGCTGCTTGTCGATGCGCTCATTGTGTTTGTCGTGCTTATCATTGCAGACAAATTAGTGGCGCATAATTTCGAGATAAAGCGCACATTGATTCTTGCAATTGTTGCACTTTTCCTCACACCAATAATCACAAGCTTTATTGGCACTGCTATTACTTTACCAAGCTTTGTTTTCATTTATATTCTGCCACTGATTGTCTGGATAGTTTTAGGAGAAATTCTGCTGAAAGAAGCTGGGATTATGGCAAAACTCAAGGTTATTGTAATTGCATTCGTGGTTTGGACAATCCTAAACTATGCTGGCATACCTGGAATGCTCATGGCGATGCTGCCATAATGACATCCTTTGTATGAGCCATTGAGATGTCTTTTCGAATTCAAACAAACCGACGATGCAAAGCATCGTCTATCCCTTCGGTGAGAATTCAAAAATAATCATTAATGAATGTAAAAGTGCAAAAACAACGAATTATATTCTGAATCACACAAAGCGACCCCTTTTAAAGCTTTCGGTATTTAAAGCCGAAACCTTTAAATACTTTTCTGTCTTAATTAGTGGTTTGGATATAAAGCTATGTAATTGCGATTAAGTGACAAATCCATGAAAATTACAGTGTTCGTCTCAAAAAACGACTGAAAATTGAAGCAAAATTGGTGTGGTTTATGGGTGTATCAGGAAACAAAGTGCTTAAACAAGCAAAAACAACATTAAGGAATATTGCCTTGACATATGTGACACTAGGCACTATATATGGATGGTCTGACAGAACAACTGGTCATTGCAGCGCTGATTTACATTTGGGAATAAAAGAACCTACAAAACTGGAAAGGGTTCTTTATAATTCATTTGCTGAAAAATATTGAAAAATTCAATAAGAAATGGTGTGATTTTATGGCAGATAAGAAAAAGATACTTGTAGTGGATGATAGTGATACCTTTGCCGGTTTGATTAAAGATTATTTAGAGCCACAACATGAAGTAAGCACAGTGGGTAATGGTATAAGTGGCTTGAATATGCTGCGCTGCGCCGAACCACCCTATGATCTTGGTCTTATTGATTTTGTAATGCCTGGCATTAACGGTATAAAACTCATAACTATTGCCAAAGGAAAAGAATATGTTAATTGGCATCGTTTTTTTCAGACAGATGAGGATCACAACAGATTTGTAAGTGCATACAAAGATATCCCGCTGGTTTTGTGTACAAGCACGCCTGACAACATAGATATTTATGATAGTGCAATAAGAGCTGGCGCAACCGAGGTTATAGGCAAATCCTTTAACCACAAAGATTTTTTTGGAAAATATGGAATAGAGGTGTAATTATTATGGTAGATAAATGTCCTGAATGCGGAAACAAGCGTTTTGTCAAGGACGCTGAAAGAGCAGAGCAGGTCTGCATGAAGTGCGGACTAGTTTTAGAAGAAAATATAGTTGATACAGGCCAGGACTGGCGTGCGTTCGACCATGACCAGGAAAGCAAGCGTGCACGCGCAGGCGCGCCGCTGACTCACAGAAGACATGACAAAGGTCTGACTACTGAGATTGGAAAGAGCACGACAGAAATATTCAAGGTTCCGGCAAAGAAACGTTCGCAGTTTTTCAGAATAAGGAAATGGCAAAAAAGATTGCTTACAAGCAAGGACAGGAACATGAGCTTTGCACTAAGTGAGTTGCAGAGGCTTGTTTCATTTCTGGGCTTGCCAAGAACGCTTCATGAAGAGGTCGCAAAGCTTTATGAAATAGCATTGCAGAAAGGCCTCGTTCGCGGCAGGAGCATTGAAAGCATAATTGCAGCTCTTGTTTATTCTCTCTCAAGAGAATACGAGACACCAAGAACACTGACAGAGATTTCTCAGGCTTCTGGTATTGGCAAGCGTGAGCTTGGCAGAACATATAGGTATATTTCAAGAAAATTGGATGTCAGAATTCTTCCAGCGAAAGCAGAATCATACATACCAAGGTTCTCTTCAATGCTCAAGCTGAGCGACAGAACCCAGATGCGTGCTATTGATATTCTCAAGCATGCAAAGAAAAAGGATGTAGTTTCCGGAAAAGGCCCAACAGGCTGCGCAGCTGCTGCCATATACATAGCTTCTGTTCTTGAGGGCGAGAGGAAGACGCAGCGCGATGTCGCTGATGTGGTCGGTGTCACAGAGGTAACAATCAGGAACCGCTACAAGGAAATGGCTGAGGCGCTCGAGATAGAGGAAGAGGTCGAGAAGCGCGCCAAGGAAGAGGAAACTACGCAGTAGGTGGATTTTTATGATAAATGACAGTAGTGATATGAATCGCCTTGATTTGTATGGGTCATGCCCGTGCGGCAGCGGCCAGGAATATGACGAGTGCGCAAGGCAGTATTTGACGAATGTCACCATGAAATATATAACAAACATCATTCGGGTTGGAAATAATGCGAGGACTTTGCCGCCAAACTATTATTTGTTTAGTGATAATCATGCCGGTGTTCAGCTCCTCGGCAAGACAAGTGAAGGGAATTTTGTTTTCATCAGCGCATGGAAAATGCCGAACAGCGATGTGATTGATGAAAGAGCCGGAATAGAAATATACAAGACTGCTGTTAATGATTGGGGAAATAATTGGGACAGCATGAAAAAGTTTCTGGAATCCCTTAGATCAAAACAACCATCCCATCCAAAATATCTAAGTCAACACGGAAACTCATCAATTTTTAATGATGTTATAGATACTGCACTCAATATCGCGGACATGTTAACGGTAGGTCATGAACTTGACTATTCAAAATCCGTTGACGATCCAGCAAAACCATCTCCAACACAGCCAGATTCAGTTCAATACAAGAAAGGAAGCAAAGAGATTGTGGAAAAGTTTTTGGAGTCCCTCTCAAAAGAACAACCGGACTTGCCTGCAAAACCGCAAATCATATTCCCATGTAATACAATTCCAACGAGGACGGGCTCCGTGACTCTTGCAAAGGGTTATTATTTTGAGGATGGATGGCACTTTGGCAGAACAACTGGCACCATTTACCTGATGCATATAGAAAGTCATGAAGGAAGTAAAGGAAGGATTGTTAAAGAATTTTATTATGACCCTATTGATGGTAAACACCCTGAAGACGGGATGATTTTGGAAGCAGTTAGAAATGACGTAATAAAAAGGCAGCCGATGGGGATGCAAAAATAAAGGTGATATGAAATGGTAAAAAATAATGATGTTTCAGAATATTTTTCGGGTGAAAGAAACACATCACTTTGCCGTGATGCTGGAGAAATTGTAAGGAGTTTTCGTAATGGAAAATTTCAATATGGTAGGAATGATGTCAGGCTTAGCACTGGTGAGTTGAGGGCTCTTCCGCCTGGATATAGCTTTGTAGAGTCGGGCTCTAACCCTATTTTATCTTATGTTAGAGGTCCGAATGGTGAAGAAGTCGCTTCATTTAGCCTTAATGCCACGGGCGAAAATATTCTGAACTCAATTGAAAACCATATGAAAAACAAAACAGGCAAACCTACTGCTTGATTATTTTTATAAGGTAATTTTCATGAGAGATTATGAAAAATTTTTACATGAACCGTGTGGTCATTGCAAGGAGATGGGTAAGAAAAATGAATATCGTGTGTGTGCTACAGAGCGTTTTCCTTCAATCGCACCTAACAGGGTACATGCAATTTATGGTTTCGGGTTAAGATTCCCGATTCCAAATCAATGTAAGCTGTATTTTGATGAACAGACTGGTAATTTTATTTTTACGACACCTGCAGATTCAATTATTGGCGCATGGAAAAAAGGCGACGGAGAAGCCAAATTAAAAATGTTTGTCGATATTGGCAATTATCTCGGAGAAAAACAGGAATCTCGTGACAGACAACTGGGTTTGTTTTGAGGTGATTCAAAATGACATGGAGAAAATCATACCCCACCAAGCGTGTGGAAGAACTTATTGTTGGCGATGTGTTTCCAGATGGTGGGAAGATAACTAAAATTACGTGTGTAGGCAACACTTATTCAATACACTTAACTCCTTCTGTATATGGCAATCGTATGAAAGATTCGCTTAACTATGAACGAGGACATGAAATACGCGTTGTAGAAGAGGCAAAAAAAGGGGCACCTGGAGCTCATAGAAAATAGATTTTATCACTATCTAAAGCAACAATATTTATAACATCCTTATTGGCAAGTTGTTGAATATATAAGCTTTTTTCTGCGATATATTTAGAAATGCAAATATTTTAACTTTGCAATATTCTATATGACTAGTGGTGCTAAAATGAAAGCAGTTATTCTTGCTGCAGGAGAAGGTACGCGGCTCAGGCCGCTAACAAACGACAAGCCAAAACCTCTTGTAAATATAAATGGAAAGCCATTTATTCATTATCTTCTCAGGAACATAAAAAAGGCAGGCATAAAAAACATAGGAATTGTTGCTGGCTACAGAAAAGAAATGATTGAAGATTTTCTTTCTGGTGCTAAAATCCATGCAAGCATCATAGAACAACCAAAGAGGCTTGGCACAGGCCATGCTGTGAAGCTCACAGAGGATTTCATAGACGGTGAGGATTTTATTGTACTCATGGGCGACAATTTGTACTCCACAGAAGACATAAAGGCGATATCCCGTGAAGACGGCTGTGTTGTTGCCGGTATAAGTCATCCCAAGCCTGAAAAATTTGGCGTCATCGTGGAGAACAATGGCATTATCAAGGATATTATAGAAAAGTCAAAAGCTCCAACCAGCAACATTATCAATGCAGGATTGTACAAATTCACTATTGATATCTTTCCTGCGCTGAAAAAAATAAAGAAGTCAGAGCGCGGCGAGTTCGAATTGACGAGCGCCGTGACTGCACTAGCAAAGGCAGGGACAGTGAAGCTCTACACCATGAAGGACTATTGGCTTGATGTCGGCTGTCTGGACGACATAAAAAAGGTCGAAGAGTTTCTTAAGGGAAAGTAAAGTCTGCGAGAATTTTCGGCAAATTCAAATCCATCAGAACTATCTAGAAAAATAGTGGCGGACGAGCGGTAAATTAATAAAATATGAAAGTATATTTAATGAAAGAGGTATTCGAATGTCAGTTGAAGTTAAGATAAACAAAGAAAGAATAATTGTACCGAGCGGTGCTGTTACCTACATCGTTGACGAACTTCTTGCTGGACATATAGGTATAGATAAAGCAAGGCGATATGTAGCTATGCAAAGGCAAAATGAATGTCTTCATCACGATTTAGGTTATGTAGATTTTGACAATTTAACAGATGGAAAACCCACTATTGTTGGAGATTTCTATAAAACTAATACAAGATTTGGACTCAAGATATCTGGTAACTGGGAAGAGACTTTTGAAAAACTAACAAAAAAGTGAGCGAGCCCGTGGGAAACTTTATACTACTCAAATTGAATCACTTGAAAATAAATAGAGTACTCTTATTAAATTTTGAATAATTTTACTAATTTATCTCCTCTTCTTCTGCTGGTTGAATAGTTTTTCAATATCCTTTATTGTATTGATATCTTCCGGTCTTTTTTCGTCTGAACGGATGCGCAACAGTCGTGGGAAGCGAAGCGCATAACCACTTGGGTATTTCGGGCTTTTTTGTATCTCCTCATAGCCGACTTCTATTACGAGTCTTGGCTTGACTTTAACGCTCCTGTCATTTTCTTCGATTATGAGCTCTTTTAGTTTTTTTGTCACTTCCTTAAGTTGCTCGTCGGTCAGTCCTGAACCCATCATGCCTGTTTCCAGAAACTTTTCTCCTTTTCGCGCTGCAAGAAGCAGTGAGCCAAGATATTCTGCGCGCCTGCCCTCGCCCCATGTGGCACCGGTTATGATTAAATCCAAAGGCTCCATTATAGGCTTTACCTTAAGCCAGAAACCAACACGCTTGCCTGGCTGATAAATAGCAGAAAGATTTTTTACTATCACGCCTTCCTGTCCGGCAGACAGCGCGGACTTGTAAAATTTCTCAGCATCTTTCAGTGTCTTTGTTTCTATATGATCCGCAAAGCAAAAGTTTTTTGTCTTCTTTACAACATCATTGAGTTTTTTCCATCGCTCGTGAAGAGGCTTGTGCATCCAATTTTCTCCATTGATGTAAATTAGTTCAAACAAATTAATCTGAACAGGTATCTCTTTCACCATTCTGTCAATGTCATATTTTCTCTGTATGCGCCGGGACAGTTGCTGAAAGGGCATTGGTTTGCCGTTCCTGTCAACAGCTAGAACCTCGCCTTCTATGATGCAGGTTTTTGCTTTTATGCACTCCTTGCTCCACTTCACAATTTCAGGAAACTGGTTTGTGACTTCGTCGAGGCGTCGTGAGAATATTTTTATTTCGCCTGCGTTCTTGTGAATCTGGCAGTTATGAAGAACTGCATTATTTGTGCAATAGCTTTCATCATCTTCAATTTGCAGATTATATAAACGAATTCTCGGATTAGGTCTTTTGATTTCTTCTTTTTTGAGTATTTTGTAGTATACATATTGTCCATCACTAAACGCGTATTTTTTTGATTTTGGAACAATAATTTGATAGTATTCTTTTTTATAATTCTTTCTAGGCATCTTTACCATCATTCTTCTTAATCCGAGAGGAATAGAGTGCATAATTCCTATTAACTGCGATAAGGAAGCTAATCTTCTCTCTTGGGTAATTATTTTTATTGTTCCCTGAATAGATTTGTATCCATCTGATTCGCTCCATCCACGTAGAAAAGCCTTGAAATTAGATTTATTAATGTTTACAAACCACCAAGGTATTGTTTTCCCATGCCATTCAATTCTAAAATTTCTAGATAACCAAATACGAAGAGGTTTATCTCTCCAATATATAGAAATGGCATTACTTTTGTGTTTATATTCTGAAATTTCTTTAACCCCAAAAATATCTCCAATTATTTTCTTATATTCTCTAATCAAATCCTTGTATTTTGAATTAAATATTAAACCAACCCTTTCGGTATTATGATATTCGTTTGTGAAACCATCTCCAATCCAATATCCAAGAAATCTATAAAAATTTTCATCCATATTTATTTCTTTTTTATATCCAGACTCGTCTTCCAAGAGCATTTTATTTGGCAAGGTTTTATTTTGTAATCTTGGCAGAGAAAAAACAAGCATATCAGTGTTTTGTATATCATCAGAAGTCAACCATAATATTTTTTTTCCCCTTTTGCATAAAATTTTATGTTTCTCAGAAATCCTAAATTCATTACCCATGTAAGACTGAAAACGGTATATTTTTTCATTTTTATCAATTATTCTCTTGTTTATTGCTATAACTTTTTTGAATCTCCCCCTGTGGGTGAGGACACTATCTCCAACCCTCACATCTTTAACAGATTTCAAGCCATGGGGATTTGTATAAATTGCCGTATTTCCTGCAATGCAACGAAAGCCGTCATATTTAAATTCAAGAGCTGGCTCTTCAAATTTTTTCAGTGCTGTTTCCAGGTCAGGACTGCGATCTGCCAGCATGACGCGGACAGGCCGGCCGACCACAATCTTGGCTTTCATTTTTCCCTTCTTTGCCATTTCTGCCACATAACCGAAATCACCCATAACATCAAAACTTTTTTCGACTTCCTTTGGCTCTTTGCCGAACGCCTTTGCTATAGCGTCGCGGACAATGCCTGCTGCAACGCCCATACGCATGTCACCCAGAATCGTCCGCACAATATATTTTGCTTCCTTTGGGTCAGCAGAAGAAAGCAACTCTGATACAAGCGATATTTTACGCTCCTGCGAGCCCTTACCAAAAATTTCAGGTAGCTTCCGCAGATTGTCAAAAACAAGGTCAATAGTCAGCTCTTTGTGAACAAGGGCTCTCTGCTTCCTATTTGATGAAAAAAATTCAGCTGTCAGCCCAAGGTCGCCGTTTTCCTTGAATTTTTTCATCATCTCTGCATCACTGGTGCCTGTGTTTTTTGCAATAATGCGCTTAACCAGCTCTGCAGCAATGCCCAAGTCAAGCTCTCCAGCTGAATAAATAGTGCCCATGGAAAGAAGCACAACCTTATACAAGTCTTGTGTAGGGCAATCACGATAAAAGTCGGCAAGTATGTCGCGCTTCTCGAGCTTTTTTGTTGTTGCTTCGAGCTTCTCGTAGAGATCAGCCAGTTTTTTGTAAAGCATAAATAGATTTGTTTTTGTATTCTTAAAACCTTTATAAGAATTGTTATTGAAGAACTAAGGAATGAAACATATTGATGTGAGTAGTGTCAAACATGGCAATAAAGAAAAAATGGTATAACATCGTTGCGCCGAAAATGTTTAATGAGAAGATAATAGGCGAAACGCTTGCATTTGAGCCTGAGCATCTCATAGGAAGAAAAATTGATGTCAGCCTGATGTCGCTGACAGGCGATTATTCGCGGTTTTTTGTAAAAATTGCGCTTGAAATAGAAAAGGTTGACGACACCCAGGCATTGACAAGATTTATAGGACATGAATGTATGCGCGAGAGGATTTACCGCATGGTCCAGCGCAGGTCAAGGCGTATTGACTGCATCCAGACAATTGAAACAAAGGACAAAAAAAAGATGGTGTTGAAGACTGTTTTTATTCTTGCCAGAAGGGTTAGGACTTCGATAAAAGACGATGCAAGAAAAGAGGCACTAAAATTTATTGAGAAGGCTGCCAAAAAAACCATGTTCGGAGATTTCATTGTCATGATAATGACAGGCGAGCTACAGCACCGTCTTAAAAGGGACTGCAGCAAGATCTACCCTGTAATAGATGCTGAAGTTAGGATGAGCGAAGTTGTTGCCCAGGAAGATGAAAAAGGCGAAGTACTGGATGAAAAATCGATTGCAATAGCCAAGCCAAAAAATGAGATAAAGGTCAAGAACAAAAAAACCAAACCAATACATGTAACTGAGGAAAATGATGAAGCATCTGACGAAATTGAAAGCGCGCCGGAAGCGTTATAAAGATTCATATCCCAGAAAGATTCTTGATCCTAACAACAAGGAAATTAAATTTGAGCACGTAGCAAAGCTGGAAGCTCTTAGAATGTATTAAAGAATAGATATTCCTGAATGAATATCATGTTGCAACTTATTCCTGAATATCCCAGTCAACAAACCGTTTCATCAATATTGCAACAATTACGGCAAGCAGCGAAAGCATACTCATAACATACTGTCCGTCAAGAAGAGCAGTTATGAAATTAGAGAATATTATGCCGCTTAGGAATGTTATTACTATGGATATCTTTTCCGAGAGTTTGCGTTTCATAAATATCTATTGAGGTTTTTGGTATTTAAGCCTTGTTTTCTACCATCTGAGTTCCTGATTGTATACCATCTACAATTATAATTCCATGATCGAACCAGCATAAATCACGTGCAGACTCAAATAATTTTTTATTTGTTTTTCTATTTGGCATAGCGCTCTTTGGACCACTATCATGATACCAAACATTTTCATCATTCATGGAAGTTATAACACCATAGTGTCCCTTATAGCTGTTATCACGCCCATCAAGAATATCGATATTAAACAAGAAAATTATTGGATTTTTATTTTCAAATTCTTGTGTAAGTTCTTGAAACGTCAGCCGTTTTTCTATGGTTTTATTTGAGTGTTTTATATCCTCAATGGCAGTTTTGACAGCACTAAAATTTGTATGCTCAATCATCCAATCAGCACGTTGTGCACAAAATGATTTTATTTTTTCAACAGGGTCATTTTTAAGATATTCATCCAAACCATTTTCTCTGATGAAATATCTGAAATTTAACCCAAGCTCTAGAAATCCTTTTGCAATTTGTACAGGATAAGTAATTTCATCATCGTGCCTATCTGTAATATCATCAAGTTTTCTAAAAGAAAAATCTCCTTTATGACAAGTGTATTTTAACACGCTTTTCATGGTTGCTTGGGCACAGCGATATCCACGATTATGATAAAATGGTATATCAAGTAACATTACATCACCAGCAGTAAACATGTCTCTATCAAACAAAAAATCTGTCGATATTTTTATCTAATTGTGTGTCATATCTTTTTCCGTTTCAATATCTTGCTCCAATTGACAGTACTCTGCTTACATGCTCACAGCAAGGCTGTACATTATCCCTATGACTGCTATATTTTTCTCTATGCTCTATCATTCTATATTTTATAATTTGATTCAATAATGGATTTTGTATTCTGTCCATACTAATCCTATATCCTAAAGCTTCAACAACTTCACTAGGTTTTTCACTTTCAGACATGCTCAGTTCTCACCTCCGCTTTTTTTAATTCTCTGCGAAGAGCATCACCGATATGTTGAAACATAATTTTATAACCGGCACAATAATAATCTCTTGTGTTAATATCATTATTAAATGCATATGCGTTATGAACACAACCAGAATTACATATTTTTTTATATTCACATGGTTGGCATGCTTTAGTTTCTTCGTCTCTTTTTATTAAATACTGACTGATTGGAGATTTCATAATTTTAGTTAAATCGTCTTCATTTATATTCCCAAGATTAAATGCAGAATCACCATGGAATCTCCCGCATGGATAGACGTTACCCTCTGGTCCAATTGACAAAAATTCACTTATACAAGATTCTGAGAAAGTGCAGCAACCTAATTGGCTGTCTGCCAATACGTTTCCAATTACCAAATCCAATGGGTTAACATTGATCCTATGTTCTTTTTCATAAAACCACATATCAAATAATTTATTCATGGCATAGCCATATTCTTCAGGACTTACTAATAAATCATTTTGACTGTACTTTGTACGACCTGCACAGCTTAACGAGTTCACTTTTAGATTTATTCCATTATCTCGAAAAAACTGGTATATTTCTTCCACATGGTTAACATTTCTTTTTGTCAGAATTGATATTGCTCCACTACCAATTTTTTTTTCTGATACGAGTTTAACGGCTTTCATAACATCTTTAAAGCTTCCTTTCCCATTTTTGTATGGTCTGGCTGAATTGTGAATCCATTCCGGACCATCCAAACTTAACCCCACATAAAAGTTATATTTTTGAAAGAAGTCAGCAAGATCCTCTGTTAACAAAGTTCCATTAGTTTGTATTGAATTTGCTATTTTATGATCTGAAAAATTACTTTCAATATCAACAATTTCTCTATAGAAATCAAGACCGAGAAGCAACGGTTCGCCACCATGCCAAATAAAACGTGCTTCGTCATCCTTATCGCTGAACTCTAAAACCTTCTCGATAGACTTTTTCAGTGTTCTGGAATCCATTATCCCAGATTCGGTTTTTTCATCTACATAACAATATTCACATGCTAAATTACAGGCATGTGTAGGTTTCATTATTACTGTAAAAGTCATAAAAGAGACCATTGTAGATATGTTAGAAATTTATTTAAACCGTTAGTGGGATTATCGACTCAAAGTCAGATGTTAATTATTATTGTTGGTTCTCTGATTTTTGAAATAATTATAGGCTAAATATATTGTCTTAAGCCTTCTTGTCAGCCGCGTTCACTGCTGCTGAGATGAATAGCGCAGAGCCAAGCACAACCAAAACAAATGAAACAAATACAGAAGTACCGAATGTGAATGTTGTAGTGCCTTCTGCCCACTCTATATTGCCTGCCATGAGTGCGCCTGTAAAAAAGAATATGGCTCCCAGAAGCCATAAACCATGAACATAGATGTCAAAATTCATATTCACACCATTTTTGAATTATAGTAACTACTACATAGTAAAGCTTTAAAAAGGTTACTCCGAATAGAAAACGCCTATCTTTTTTTCCTGCCTTTCTTTGGCTTTGTATGCTTTATTGCCTTTCTGGCAGGTTTGCCTTCTATTATCGGCCCGAGTGTCTGGACAAACCTGCGGACATACTCGCGTGTCGTTTCTATGTCACGCTGCGATATCTCGCCTATCTTGTCCTCGTCAAGCATCTTTCGCATGCTTATCACGCGATGAAGAACATCACTAAAATATGCGTCTATTTTGCCTGTGTCTATTAGATAATTTTTTATTGCCTTTGGCAGATCCTTAGGGTCCTCTGGCAGATTGTCAAGCCTTTTCAGCGCTGCTACAGCAGCCTTTATCATGACCTCGTAATTTTTCTGGACAACGCTTTCCTTCTTTTTCTTCTGGAGTTGAAGCAATAGCTGTTCCATTCTTGAAACATAGCTTTTGGCTTTTTGTATCATCTCGTCAAGTTCTGTCCCTGTAACATCCTTTATTTCCTTATGTTCAACCTTTTTTCTGAAATCTATAACCCTTTCAAGGTCAGCAAGATAATTTTCTTCAAGAAGCTTTTGGTCAACAAGATGTTCTTTTACTTCTGCTGGTGTGTGTTTAGGTGAAGACGGATTCATTCCAAGATACATAAGCACTGCCTGAGATGAGTTGAGCATGGCGTAATACAAATCTTCTGCTATCATGTATAATTTGGCTGTCTCAACGCGATTGATTTTTTGTGGCGCGGTTTCCATGAATTTTTCAACAGCCTCGAGCGTTGCCGGTATCTTGCCGAACTCAAGCAGTTTTCTTATAGGAATGAAAAATCCTGTGTCGTACAATGCCCAGCCGTCTCTCACAATTGTATATAATAGCGGGTGGCCAATCCTTGCCATATCCCAGAACTCAGTAAGCGTCCATGCAGGCTGTACTGTAATATTCTCATTTATCTTTTTTGCAATAAAATAAAGCTCGTCATCGAGCCTGTCCTTCATCTCTGGTGTAAGTCTTGCAACAGTATCGTCAACAATAACAAGCATGTCAATGTCACTTTTTTCGTGAAAGTCTCCCCTTACAAGCGAGCCGAAAAGAACAACCGCCTTGATAATATTCTTGTATTTCTTCATTACCTCTTCCTTGAACTGCTCTGCCAGCTTAAGCTGTCTTTTCTTGAGTGCTTCACGTTTCTTGTCGGTTTTCTTTTCATCCATTTTTTTCGTCATTAATACCATTTCCAGAATTGATAATAATCTTTACTCTTAAGTAGTATATAAAGCTATCGTTCATTTGTTTTAATCTATTATACCACAAAAATTATTGATTGTATATGAATAAAAAGCTTGTTATAGGCGTTACAGGATGTTTTGGCAGCGGCAAAACAACTGTTGCAGGTATAATAAAAAAATTTACAGACTGCTATGTCATAAATGCAGACGGCGTTGCAAAAAGAATTATGGCAGGAAAAATAAGGGAAGATATAAAATCAGCGTTCGGAACGACTGACAGGAAGAAACTGACAAAAATTGTTTTCAATGACAAGAAGAAACTGGCATTGCTTGGCAGTATTGTTCATCCTCATGTTATCGGTGAAATAAATAAATTGGTAAAGGCATCAGGCAAGAAAATTGTTGTTATTGATGTGCCGCTGCTTATCGAATCGGGCATGCAGGATATGACTGACAGAATCATTCTCGTAAAATGCAAAAAAAACGTGATTTTCTCGCGGCTCCGTGACAGGTTTACAAAGGAAATAGCTGAAAAGATAATCAAAAGTCAGTTGCCATTTGACAAGAAAAAGAAATATGCTGATTATGTGATTGATAATAGCTATTCGTTAAGCGAAACTAAGAAAAAAATTATGAAAATATGTAAACTTAATGGGATTTCTGGCTTTTTAGCGCTTCAATAAGCTCCTTTTCTATTTGCTTTAGCCTGATTTCAGGATGCTTATCAAGATATTTGCTTTCAGCAAATTCTGACAGTTTACCAAGACCAGCTTCAGAGCCTATCCATGCTGCAGAAGAGCCTATTGCGCCTGCGTTTGCAATTTCAGGATTGCCGCTTATCAAAAAGCCGAGTGCAGCATATGGCGCAAGCGTGCTCACAACATTTTTTGCATATCTCGGAAGTTTATAAATAAAAGGCATGTCATTCCAGTATTCATGCCTGTTGTTTATGTCGTCTATAGTTCTTGCTGTCTGTCCAGCAGCAAACAAAGCTGCGGGTACGGCAAGATAAGGACCAGGCATATCAAGTGTATTGTAACCGATTGCGTGCGCCATGTCAGAAGCGCCGGTAATGACAGCTGAACCTAAGCCCAGACTGCCTGCATTTTTCCTCAGAATGCGCATTGCTTTAGAATTATATTCTTTCATACCAATCACATATATGTTATTACTTATTAGTAACATTTAGAGTATTTAAAGATTTCTATTTGGGGAGATATATGTAATTTCAATCAGTAAATGACGAAGATTATCAATAACGAAGTTCAATAAATAAATGAAGAAAGAGCACAAAACAATTATTTAATTTGTTTATAACATTCATCACAGAAACGAATTTCATGTAAAGATGACCAACGAGGACCTGGTATTTTATTATGTGACATCTCGCACGGATTTAATTGGTCAAAATCATGGTGCTTAAGTCCAAGTGCATGACCTATTTCACCAAATGTTATAGCATTAAAATCAACATCATCTGGGCGGAATTTATACCAAGAATTAAAATAACCATCACTTGATGCTATTGCTCTTTTATTATCACCCCTTCCGTGAATTCGTCCACAATCTCCTTTCAAATCCATTGAGGTCAAGACAAGGTAAACATCTTTATCAGAGCTAGGTAATCTTTCCATAATTGCACATGCTGGCCAATAGCCAGAACGTATTTTTATTCCTCGTGGTCTCATCTCACCATCGTAAGCATATCCTTCAGTAAACTGTTTCTGCATCTGAGGTATTCTAAATAATGAATTTACGGTGGCATCAATACTATACGGAAACCACAATTTTCTCACTAAGAGTTTCATATTTTACTACTACTTGATGGTATTATTTAAAGCTTTGGTTTGATTTTCTTGCCTTTTCCACTAATTCACCATTTGACAACTTTAAATTTTCGCATTCTCCAGCCTCAAAAAACTTTAATTATAGCCACAGTGAATTTATTCTCATGACGTACAAAATCGGCATTTCTTCAGGCTGGTGGAGCGTTGCGAGAGCTCCTGAACTTCTGGGTCTTACAATGAAGGTCGGGGGATTTGGCGCGACCACAGGCATTCAGTTCAACCAGATAGACCTTGATACAATAAGCGAATTTCTTGAGCCACGGCTGAAACAGGAACTTACACGGATGAAAAAAGAGCTTAGTCTTGAAGTCGGCCTGCACGGCGAGATTGGCGAGGTAATGAAGCTTGAAAGTGCAGAGCGCAGGTTCTGGGAGCTGTCCCATCAACGGCTTGTCACGACT
>JAZDJX010000010.1:0-17692 GCA_043803505.1 Candidatus Aenigmatarchaeota archaeon
GGGTATATACTGGGATTCTGATAAAAAACACATAAGAAAAGAATACTGGAAAGATATTGGTAAATTCTTAATATCAGAGGTTGCAAGCATTATTCCTTATTATGTTATCCGAAGCGGTCTTAATTATGCCTGCTTAAAGCATGGTATTGAACCATATCAGGCATCCATTGCATCGCAGGCGGCTGCAATGACTGTATGGTTTACTTCAATGAATTTTTTTGGACACAAAATTGGAATAGTTCACAAAAATAAACATATTGATATTTGAGATGATTTTTGTAAAAATGTCAAAAAAGTGAGATTTCTTAAGAATTGATATTTAGAGTTTCTCGCGATATTTTTCAAGAAAATGTAGAAACTGCGTAAGTGTGTGAACTACAATTTTTGGTAAGTTCTCCATGCATATAGACATACCGATTCATGTTGATATGTATAATTGAAAATTGCCGTATAATTATTGATATAAGGTTCTCTAATTTCTTCTATGAAAAGTATTGTTGTTTCCTCATCGGGTTTCAAATCGAATGATAGATGATTGTTATTATCTTGGGTCAATTCATTTTCCTTATTGCACACAGTAGTATAACTTTTATACACCTCTGGTCTAAATCCTCTTACCTCTAACGGACATTTGTTTTCGAACATCTGTCGTTCGAAAGAATAGTATCTGTCACCTCGTTTTCCATATCCAACAAATTCATTATTTGACGATGCAATCCAGCATTCTAGCAGAGCTGGTGATAGAGGTAGGTCATTCCACCAATACCTATCGCTCCATTCAATCCTACCTCTAGAAAATCTATCGCTATCTAGTTTTTGCATCATATAAAAATTGGATTTTACAACCTTTGTCTGAAAGCCATCTGTAGTTAGTGTTATCGGTATTGATTTTGTTAAAGAAATGTCTGTTCCATTAGTGAAGTTAAATATATCCACGTTTACATACGGACTCGCTTCTTTGAAGTTAGATATAAGTTTCAAATCAGAACCAAAATTAGGTTCATACACCGTTGTGGGCAATTGTAAAGAAAGTTTGTTGCCGTCCGACCACATCCAGGGAAATAGTGGTGGTTCTATTGTATACGATACTCTAAACACCGCATAATAATCATAGTTCAGAGACTGAATATAAAGCGGCTCCGTATCTATCTGAGAAATCCTCGAAAAAACCAAGGGTTGTACAACTTGATTGGCTAGAATTGTCAATATGATTGTTACTGCCGATCCTATAATAAATTTCCAGTTCTTTTTAAGAAAGGTCGGAGATTTTAATTTTTGCTTATCAACTCCTCTTGTTTCATGCATTACCTCTTCTTTTACTTGAAAAGATGCGCCTATAATTGTTATAACCAGACCTACTGAAAAAAGAAATATTGAGACATATCCATTGGCGAGAATTATGTTTGCTGCTATCAGTGCGATACCGAAATTTTCAAGCCATCTACCAAGCGTAGCTCTTTCGTTTTTTGAAAACCGTTTAGCATTATAACGAAGAAGTGCTATCACGAACACCAGAAATGTAGCTATAACTGTTATCGCAAGCATATCTTGCATAGATAGAAATAATCTCAATATTACTATAATCACGATTGCAATTGTAATGATTGATAAAAATCTTAAGTTCATAAATTTCCTTTCATGTACAACCTTCAAAAACGTTCAAAAACTAGGTATATTTATAAAGATGATAAAATGATGCAGCGTAAAATAGAACTCTTAAAAATAGTAGATGTTTCGAAGAATTATAACAGGCTAGAAGACTATGCGTCATTGGAAAAACATGGGTTTGATAAATCACTTATCAGAGCAATGATACAAGATGATTTAATCAAATGGAACGGTGCGGATTTTTATCTAACAGAAAATGGAGAAAAGACGCTACAAAACTATCTTATGATAGAAAGCCTTAGAAGTAAAGAGAAAAATAAAACTAAAATAATGTTTGATAGCAATATTTTCGATGAAATTGCAAAAGGTATTTTAGGAATAGATGAGTTAGAAAAATGTATAGAAAAGTTTGAGTTTTATATAACACACATTCAGATTGACGAAATAAACAATTGTCCTGATAAAGAAAAAAGAGCCATATTGACATTGTTTAAGACCCAGATTAGACCAATTCTAATCCCAACCGAAAATTTTGTTTTTGGTGTATCCCGTTTAGGTTTGTCAAAACTTGGCAATGGAAATACTTTAAATGAATTGGGAAAACCCAAGGATGCATTAATCGGTGAAACTGCAATAAAAAATGGGTGTGTTTTGGTTACCAATGATGAAAAACTGATTAAGAAGGTGAAAAAGAAAGATGGGAAAGCATTAACTTTAGAAGAGTTCAAAGAGATGATAAAAGCGAATAGTCTCCCTGAAGATTGTGTATAATCAAAACTGAATTACATTACTTGAGAAAGAAAGCTAAAAGTGATAAGCCGTTTAAGGTTTATGGGAAAGTCAAGAAGAGACTAATCGTCTGATTTAGATTCAGAATTCAAATTCAATATAAAAAAGGAATCTTTATCAAGTATATTTATTTTTATGATCTCTTCACAATACATTCGTATTTTCTGTTTAAGATTCACATCTTTCAGTTGTGGCAATTCAAGTTTTATTTGTTCTATTTCTCCATGTTCTATTTCTGTCAAAAGTGCTTCTAATTCCTTTTTTATAACAAATTCACCTAGATAATCGCTATCGATAAATAACAAAGTCCCTCTAGGCAGTAGTCTGTCCCAGTAAACTGGTATACCTTTGTAATAACCCTCTAACCTCAGTGTGCCACGTTCTTTGTTTTCAATTTTCATTACACCATTGAAAACATTCCTTCCCATATACCAAAATTCGAAAACATCATCAATATTAGATATTATGAACTTACATTTACGTTTTCTTTCATTTAATTTACTAGTTGCTTCATCTACTATCTCTTTTGTAAGTTTTCCATCTCTAACAAGTTTGTTATTTTCATGAGACCGTAATAGATCGAAGAGAATTTTTCTCTCCCCTTCTGCTATACTCTCACCTTCATGATGACCAATTCCTTGATATGAATAATATGGTTCTCCTGCTTCCGTGTCTACAAACCATATTTTGTCAACAATTGAATTGAATCCCAATTTGACAAATTCTTCATTCTCACGTTCTTGAGAATTCCTTACCTTTAATAAATTACGAATTAACGTCTCTGATTTTACGGTTTCGATAATCGTTTTCACAACTTCATTCCTACGTCTTTCCGAAATAGGTCTATCATATATATCATTAATCATAATAATCATCATCAATTTTTTCTATATGTGATTGCTTACTTCGAATCCGTTCATTTTCACTCGTAGTTTGTACTTCGACATCTGGTAATCGAATTCTCTTTTTCAATATGTCTACGCATTTCGATACACCATCAGACCACTCAGACACGTGGAAACGTATTTGATGTCGCCTTTCCGTAAATCCCTTTATATCTACACCACGAACAACAAGTGGAATTATATCCTTACCCGCTTTTTCCGCATATCCAATTTCTTGATTTACCCATTGTGATTTCGTACCTATTGGCGTCAAGATAGCGATAAGAGTTTGGCTAGATTCTATTAAATTTTTAATATATTGAACGAAATCATAACCAGCAACGTCTTTCTCATCATAGAATAACGGTTCCATATTATTTTCCTTTAGAACCACTATAAGTTTATTTCTTATTTCTTCATCACCAGTCGCATAACTGATAAAAATGTTATAAACCATACTTTTCTTACATCATTAAGATTCTAAAAGCGTTCAAAAACAGAGAGATATCTATAACCCAAATTGGAGATGGGCTCGCCCAGATTTGAACTGGGGTCTCCGGCCTGAACCGCAGGAAACCCAGGTTTCCTTCAGTTTCAAGTTCTTCCTGATTCCTTCCTGCGTTTTTTCGCGAAGTCCCGAAGCCGGGATACTTTTTATGAGGATAACCACGATGTTTTCCTTCAACCACTCTTTCCAAAAAGGAAGAGGGTAGAGGGAGAAACTACGTTTCTCCTCTGACCAAGCTATACTACGAGCCCTTAGATTTCCAATTTAATCAAAGCTTTAAAAATAAATGAAGTATAAAATAAATTCATGGTAGTAAAACAAGAAGTTGAAAAATTAGTTAGTATTAATTCACAAGAAGCTTATAGGAATCTTCTAGCTGGAATCAAAAAAGAAAAATGGGATATAATATACAAGGAGAAAGAATATCTTGAAGTTTTCGGCATAACTTCTATGTTAGGTGGTTCTACATTGCTTTCTCTGGCAACAGAAGCTGCTCGTTACGTCCCATTCTTTGTGAGAATATTTTCACAAGGGAAAAAATCCAGAATTCTTATAATTGCAGCTGGATCTGAAAATTGGCTTGGCTGGGATTTTGGAAGAAATAAAAAAGTTGCTGAAAAGATTCTGAATATGTGTTTGGATAAATGAAAATGCAATTCCATCACAAAAATCTCATACCTATTTTACGAACCTACCTCATAATTCCTGTCCCCAGTATTCTCGGCAGTTTTTGTGTTGTGCTGGCAAGCATGCATTTCTGGCCGGTAAGATATACTGCTGGTTGTTCTAGTAAAACTGAGAGGATATTGCCTTCTTCCTTTTCTATCCTTCCGGCAATGACCTGAACCCCTATTGAAAGAAATATCTGGGTTCCTATTCCCATGGCTTCTTTCGAGTATTTGTTTTTTGAAAATTCTATGCTGACATTTTTTGATACAAGCGATTTTTTGCATATTACATAGCCGCGCTTTATATCATCAGCATCAACCCCTTTCAGGCTCAGTCCAACGCGCATGCCCTGTGATGCCTCTTCAATGTCCTTATCCTGCGACTGTATGCCTTTTACAACGACCTCTTTTCCGAGCGGCTCTATTGTTAGCTTGTCATATTTTTTAACAGTTCCACCTTTCATGACTGAAAGAATCACAGTGCCCACGCTTTTTACATTGAAATAATTGTCCACAGGAATCCAGATTTCATCTGTGGCAGGAGATGACTTGATGGACCTTATTTTTTCCATTAGAATTCTCTCGTCAGCCAGCCATTCAAATTTCTCTATTGATGTGCCGCGTATTATTTTTTTCAGGTCTTCAGAGCTTGATATAACAAATCCCTTCTCAAAACCAAATGCGTCCAATGCGATTATTTGCTCGGCAAGCTCTTTGGTCAGCTCATCCGAGACAATGACAGGCACATCTATCATATTTATTGCCTGAAGAAGCGGCTGTATTTTTTCTTCAGGCGAATTCGGAGCCACATAGGTAAACACGCCCTCAGAACTTGTATGATTATATATCATGATGTCGTTTACAGTCCCTTGTTTTGCCAGTTTCTTCACGAAGTCCCTGTTCCCGAAAATACCGATGGTTATATGCATGGCGTTAATAATATGGCGAAGATTTAATAAGGCTAAAACAACTACGTTTTCATTTCTTATTGTAATTCTTTATTATTTCGCCAAAACTCCTGCAGAAATAATCGATTGCTTCTTTTATGCTGTTTTTGCCGCTTTTTGTAAGCGAATAAACTATTACATTGCCGCGTCTTTGCCCTTTTATGAGGCCTCTGTTTTTGAGATACTTAAGGGCTGGATATAGGGTGCCTGCCTTGGGCCTCTCACCTCTTTTTTTCTCTATTTCATCTGCAAGCTCCTGACCATGCATGCTCTTTTTGCTGAGAAACCATAATATCATGAATGACAAAAGCCCGCGCATGTCACATTTTGACGATTTCATATGATATATAGGACATGCGATATATTTAAATCTTTATTGACATATAGGATATCCTATATTTTATTGGATGATTGTATATGAATGCAATAGAAACGAACAGCCTGACAAAAAAGTTTGACGAGCTCGCGGCAGTGGATTCCGTCAACCTTGAAATCATGGAAGGCGAGATGTTTGGATTATTGGGTCCGAATGGTGCAGGCAAGACAACAACCATAAGCATGCTTGCAACAATGCTGGAACCAACCTCAGGGAGCGCTAAGATAAACGGATTTGATATCAGAAACAAGGATAATGTAAGAAAATCAATAGGGATAGTTTTCCAGGACCCGAGCCTTGATGATGAGCTGACAGGAAAGGAGAATCTTGAATTTCATGCCAGAATGTATCATATGCAGAAAAATCTGAGGGAAAAAAGGACAGAAGAGGTGCTGAAGCTTGTTGAACTTGAAGACAAGGCAAACCAGCGCGTGAAAACATATTCTGGCGGCATGAAAAGAAGACTTGAGATTGCAAGAGGCCTGATGCATCATCCAAAAATTCTCTTTCTTGACGAGCCAACACTTGGACTTGACCCGCAGACAAGAAGGAGCATATGGGAACATATAAGACGGTTGAACAAACAGGAAAAAATAACCATCATACTCACAACGCACTATATGGAAGAGGCTGAATATCTGTGCAATAGAATAGCAATCATAGATCATGGAAAGATAATAGCACTTGATACGCCGGACAATCTGAAAAATATAATGGGCGGCGACATACTGACACTTGAAACAGATAATGCAGAAGAGCTGAAGAAGATTCTGAAATTTGAATGGATAAAAGAAATAAAGATTTTTGACAGCAGCATGAACATAATCGTGAATAATGGAGAAAAAGTCATACCAAAAATACTGGAAATTGCCGGCAAAAACAGGATCAGAATTATTTCTGTAAAACTGAAGAAGCCAACACTTGAGGATGTTTTCATACATTACACTGGAAGGGCAATAAGGGAAGAGGAAGGTTCTTCTCTCGACAAAATGAGAATGAGATTTAGACGGGGATGAAAAGGTGTTTTGAAAATGAAATGCTCTGAATCATCAATGACATTTCTTTTCAAAACTCAAAAGAATGAAATTCATCTGAGGTTTTGAAAATGATTACTGACATTTATACAATATGGCTTAGAGAAATGATAAGGTTTGCAAGGGCGCGCTCGCGCATCATCAGCAGCCTTGCCATGCCATTTTTCTGGCTTGCATTAGTTGGTATTGGATTTTCCTCATCATTCAAGCTTCTTGGCATGGACTACATGAACTTCCTTGCACCTGGCATTGTAGGCATGATGATTCTTTTTACTTCAATTTTTTCAGGCGTGTCAGTAATATGGGATAGGCAGTTCGGCTTTCTAAAAGAAATCCTTGTTGCGCCTGTCTCACGAACAAGCATAGTGCTTGGAAAAACATTAGGCGGCGCGACTGTGGCTTTGATTAACGGTCTGATTATGCTTGTGATAGCTGTTTTGATGGGCGTGCTGAAGCTTAGTGCCGGAATATTCCCGGCTATTTTGTTCATGCTGCTCACAGCAGTGTGTTTTGTTTCCATTGGTCTCATAATCGCATCACAGATGAAGAGCATGGAAGGGTTCCAGATGATAATGTCATTTCTTGTGATGCCAATATTCTTTTTGTCAGGCGCATTGTTCCCGCTTGAAAACACACCACTATGGATGCAAACCATATCCCATCTGGATCCGCTCACATACGGTATTGACGGGCTGCGAGGCTCGCTTGTTGGGATGAACATGTTCCCTGTTTGGATGGACTTGGCAGCACTTGTCGTATTTTCTGGAGTTCTTGTTTTGATTGGAAGCTGGCTGTTCAGAAGAAGCGTGATGTAATAATCACAAGAACATCAAAAAAAATCATATTTCTTTTACTCATATCTTAATGCTTCAACCGGATTGAGGCGTGAAGCGCGGCGGGCTGGAAGCAATCCTGAAAGTGCGCCGATGACAGTTGAGAACACGATGGCAAATAAAATAAGTTCTATTGTTATGGCAGGTTGCAATGTCATAGAACTGCCAAATCCTCCTGAGTTTGACCCAGAACTCAATCCAGATAGAGCAAGCCCAAACAAGCTGCCTATAATCACACCTATAACGCCACCAATAAAGCCGAGCAGGCTTGATTCAATTACAAAAATATTCATCACATCACGGCTTTTTGCTCCCAATGCTTTCAGGATACCAATTTGTCGGGTTCGTTCCATAACAGACATGAACATCGTATTCGCAATGCCTATGGCACCGACAAGCAGCGCAATGGCTGCTATACCTCCGAGAAATATTGTCATCGAGGAAATTATCTGTCCAACCCTTCCCTGTATAGCCTCTGAACTCATTACCGTAAAATCCTCTTCGCCAGGAGCTTTCTTATGAAAAGCACGAAGCCGTGATTCGATATCCTTCACAACTTGTTCCATATCAGCATTCTCAGAACCCTTGCCGATTATGATGGAAACCTCCTTGCTGCCGGGTTCTAGAAAAAGCTCTTTCACGTCTTCCCTCTGTATGATTATTGCATTATCTACAATAGATGCAGCAACGCCGCTGCCTTGAGCAAGTATACCTATAACACGAAAACTTGTTCCTTTGATTTCTACCATGTCACCGATTTTCATTTCATGCTTAAACAGATTTTTTGCCACAGAATTGCCAACAACTGCAACCCTCCTTTCTGACGTGGAAAAAAGCCTTCCATCTTCAACAGATACTATATCAAATATGTGCCATAACTCTGACGTTACTCCATTAATTCCTATGGTTGCCTTCTCTGTCCTGAATGTGACCTCAGACCTTTCACTTATCATGCCATCAAGAGATTCCAAGCCATGAATGCCCTTAAGCACTGAAATATCATCGGTTGTCAGCTTTCCTTCCACTGCCTGCTGGCCAAAAGAACCAAAACCAAAACCCATACCACCTGCATGCTCCTGTCCTGGAGAAATAAATAGACTGTTGCCACCAAATGCACTCAATTGGTCCTTTATGGTTTGCTCAAAACCCTGTCCTATGGAAACCAGCCCAACAAGCGCAGCGATGCCTATTATAATGCCAAGAACAGTGAGCCAGCTTCTGAGTTTCCTGTGGATAAGGCTGTTCTTTGCAAGTTCAAAATAATCTCCAACGTGCATAGTATCACTTTAAAATCGATTGTCAATTAGTTAATATTTATTTGGCAATGATTATTTCGGTTGGCGTTTTCTAAATCGTTTTCTTACATACCAGCCAGCTGCTATGGCGATAACGATGACAACAAAATAAAGGAAGAAATTCGGGCTTTCTTTTGTTTTTTGCGTGGTTGCCTGAGCGAGATTTATGCTTATATCCTTCTCTGCGCTGCGCCTTATGCCTGTCGTGTCTGTATACTCGATTTTTGCGCTCAGCTTGTTTATATCCTTGGAAAGTGACTGCAGCTGGAATGATGCAACAGTAAAATCGCCGGGATTTAGGTTGCCCAAGAAAACGCTTGAACCACCTACTATTTTCCATCCTGACTGCTCTGACACAGAAATGAGAACGCCTGTGGCTGTATTCACTCCTATATTTGCAACTGAAAGTGAAACAGCATTGCCTTCTATATCCTGCTGTGCAACATCAAAATTTGTCATGCCACCCACAATAAATGCTATTTGCGAGGTCCTGGAATCTGCTGTACCAAAACGTTGGAATGTCATGTTCAGGTTTATCACGTGCACGCCCTGCGTTATGCTTGGGTCTGCAATCATGTTGAATTCAACTTCTGTGGATTTTCCTATGTCAAGTTCCTGTATTCTGTATCTGTTTTCTCCTGCAAGGGGCAGTATCTGCTTGTTAGGGTCATTCCACATAACAACCAAATCCTTTACAGGGGCACTTCCGGAATTGTTAAACAAAAATTTAACCTTTGTCGGGCTTCCAGGCGTCAGTGTGTCAGGCTCTACGGAAACTATATCCATATCAACCTTTCCAAGTATGGAAATTTCCAGATCATCTGTTGTAAAAAGTGATGAACCTTTAGCATAATGTTTGATTTTTAAAACAGCATCTCCATTCGGCGCATCCTCTGCAACACGGAGTTTGTATTTTGTCCTAACACCATCGGTATCTATGAATGCAAAATTTCTGACCGAGTTTTCATTCGAGTCAAGAAAAAATGGATAACCTGGGATAAGTTCTGTCACATAGTCATTAACAACCCCTGTTCCTTTGTTCTCAATGCTCAGCCACAACTCAATAAACTTGCCTGCCTCAGCTGGTGCTGGGTCATATTTCAACACAGCCACTTTTATGTTAGGTCCTGTTGACATCTGGGCTGACATAACAGGAGAAATAAACAAAAATAATGCAAATATAGCCATAAATGTGAAAATTATTTTTCCGATATTATTTTTCATTTTCTCATCTCCTTTTTTTTCTATTATCTGATATTATCCTACCATCTTTAATTTGTATCGTTCTTCCTGCATGCGAGGCGATGTTTACATCATGGGTTATTATGACAACCGTCCTGCCGCTTTCATTTATTTTTGTTAGCATCGCAATCAACTCCTTTCCTGTCTTTGAGTCGAGATTGCCTGTAGGTTCATCGGCAAGTATTATATCAGGCTCAACAGCAAGTGCCCTTGCAATTGCAATACGCTGGCGCTCGCCTCCTGAGAGTTGTGATGGCATATGGTCTTCCCTTCCAGCAAGCCCGACATTTTTTAGTAGTTCTTTTGATTTTTTTATTTTTTCGCTTCCATAGCCTTGTATTGACAGCGGCAATTCAACATTTTGTCTTGCCGTTAATGTGGGATAAAGGTTAAAAAACTGAAAAACAAACCCTATCTTTTTTCCGCGAAGCTCGGCAAGCTCGTCATCACCAAGTTCGCTTGCATTTATTCCGTCTAAAATTACACTTCCATTGCTCGGCTTGTCAAGAAGCCCCATGATATGTAGTAGTGTTGATTTTCCTGAACCCGATGCTCCCATGATTGCAACGAATTCACCTTTAGCAATAGAAAGGTTCACGTCTTTCAGCGCATCAATCTTAACGCTTTCAAGGTCGTATATCTTGTCAACATCCTTCATCTGTATTATTGGCTTCATAACTACCAGCTAAATAATCTGAAAAATCTATAGGATATCCTATATACCAATAAGAATTTAAATATATCGCATGTCCTATATATCTTTGAAACGTTTTTATTTCGTCATGCCCCTTCGTTCCTTTGCCTTGAGCCGGAGGTGTTTACTGTGGCATTTCCTGCACTTGATCTTTCCTGCCTTGACCTTGGACGGCTCTGCCCTCATCTTTGCATTGCATTTCATGCACACGAACATGTTGATAAAAAGTCGCTTTGCAACAAAATCCGGAATTTTTTTTGGCATACTTTATCGCCCCTCTGTACTCTGATCAGCACCTGTAATATTTTCTACTGAACCAGATTCAACGGGCACTGGATAAATTTCTTTGTCTCTTTCTTTCTTATAGTCGTTGAACAATCTTGTGTAGTGTCCGTGATCAGCAGGACTGAGGTGAAATAGTGCTGCATTAAACTCATCTTCACTTAAATTTCTTGTGTCCTCATGTATGTTATCTGTCCGCAATGCAAACAACATTATATCCAGATAGCTTCTGATTTTTTTCCTAGGTGTTGTATCTCTTTTCATATATTCTTTTTCAATACCGACCATATGATTACCGGCCTTTTATTTCCTTAGCAATCTCCTTAAGCTTTTCAATCCTGAGCTCAGTTGGCGGATGGGTTGAGAATAAGCTGACAAGCGAGCCGCCAGAAAACGGATTGACTATGAACAGATGTGATGTTGAGGAATTGCCGGATATTGGCTTTGACTTTGCATAGCTGGATATTTTTCCCAAGGCATCAGCAAGGCCGAGCGGCTTGTGTGATGTCAACGCACCTGTCCTGTCTGCAAGGTATTCGCGGTTCCTTGATATTGCAAGCCTTATGAGCGTTGCGGCAATTGGAGCAAGAATGAACAAAACCACAAAGCTCAGTGCATTCCTGTTTCTTTCATCGCCGAAATAAAACATATAGCCGAGCCATGTTATCGCACCTGCCAGTGTTGCTGACATGGTCTGAAGCAACGTGTCATGATTCTTTATGTGTGCAAGCTCATGCGCAATCACGCCTTCAACCTCGTCCTCATCAAGATTTTCGAGCAGTCCTTTTGTAACAGCAACTGCGGCTTTTTTCGGGCTCCTTCCTGTTGCAAAGGCATTGGGAGCATCAGTATCTATTATATATGCTGCTGGAACAGGGATATTGGATTCCTTGGCAAGCCTTTCCAGGCATTTCAATTTCGGGTAATCCTTTGTATTGATTTTCTTTGCCTTGTAAAGCCTGAGAACAAAGCTGTCAGAAAACCAGTATGCTGCAAAGTTCATCACAGCAGCCAGAACCAAACCTATTGTCATGCCTGCGATTCCTGCGAAAACGAAGCCTACCAGAAGAAAGATGCCGGTAAGCAGTCCGAGCAGGAAGACAAACCTCATTGTTGAGCCGAATGACATAATAATAACCTTTTTTTATGAATTATGAACAAAAATACCAATTATCATAATACCTATCTCTTTTTTTGTTTTCGATGTGTTTTCTTGTTTTGTTTATAAACTTTATGTGATTTTTTCTTCAACTTTCTATGTGGTTTTTTATATTCTATCAGCAACCTGCCATATTTATTCATCCAGTTTACTGTTCCCACACCGTATTTTCTATAATCAGAAGGTTTTTTTAAGATATCATTTATGAGAGCAGCTGTCTTACCTGGCAGCAATGACGTGCTATCTACCTCAAAAATTTTATCTGTGTTGTGCCTTTCCATTGATTCAATGGTCACGGAATCCAGAATCTCTGCATCAATGTTCTCCTTTATCTTGCTGCCAGCCCATCCGCGCATTTTGAGTCTTTTCTTTAGGACAGTCGGACTTGACCTGAGGATAAAAATCATATCAGCATCCAGCATGTGCGCCATATGGCCTTCTATTATATTTATCTTATTTTTATTGATTTGCTCTGCAACTGCTTTCTGAAGGGCAGAAACAGAAATTTCTTTTGTATTCCTTTTTGTGTCAGTTGTATAAGGCACCTTTCCCTTTTTGACAAGCTCGTTTATCTGGATAAGCTTTGCACCAATCCGCTTTGAAAGCAACTTCGCGACCTTTGTCTTTCCTGTGCCAGGCACGCCTGATATTGCGATTATATGAAACATTATTTCTTACCACCAAGCAAATCCATTATACCTCTGGAAATACCATCAATAATATCCGAGAAGAATTTTAAGATTGAATCAATAATGCCAAATGGCTTTTTTTCCTCATAAACCATAATTGAGCGTGAATATGTTGTGAGCGTATCGGACAGCAGTGACACATCAATATTCTTTCTTCCGCTAGACAGAAATGACAAATTGAAATTCAATGTTTTTTCCTCATTTGGCCTAAACATGTAATTGTTTTGCATTACGTTGCCATCAAACTCGATTTTCAATGGCACAACCATTTCTTTATTGTTGAGGTTTCTTGCTGTCACGATGACAATAAAGTCCTTATCAATCGTTGTATTCAATGGTGCTGACACAGATAAATCAAAGGATTTTTTCTCCACTACATTGACTGTTCTCTCAGCAAGGCTGCCACCAGAATAAAGGTAGAATTTGTATGTACCCGTCTTGCTGAATGAAAGCGAAACGTCTTTGCTGTTGTAAACCGTGGCTGGCAGGGAGAAAAATATAAAATCGTTTTCAGCGCTGGCGCTAAGCACAAAAACTTCATTTACAAGCGCTGTGCTCGGGCCGGATATTGATATCTCTACTGGCTGCGATTCGCCGGAAATCGTTATGTCTGCCCTAGTACTACTCCCAGACTGATCAAGCACTGACACAGGACATGTGTAGACATAATTCGTCTTCGTGTTTGCTGAATTAAAAACCCAGTACAAATCTGTTTCACTACACAACCAGAACTTTCTGTTTTTGTCAAGAATGTCAAGCATGGGTTCATCGACAGAAACGCACGAAACAGGCGATATGTCAGCAATATAACAGCCATTCGGCTTGATGGTTGCTTTTAGAAAACCATGGCCGTTTGTAGTGAATGTGTTTTCAGCAAGCGACACATCAGCAATCTCTGATAACTTAAAATCAATGAGCTCGAATCTCTCCTCAGCCCTTGTCCAGTTTATGACACCACTACCTATGTAATTTAAAGTATCTCGCTGATTGCCATCCAGCAAATTAGCAGTCTTTATGTGCGTTGCATCAAGGTATCCTGCCTGAAGCCATGTTGGGTCAATGGGTATCCATGAACCATCGCCTGCTAACACTTCAACCCATGTATGACCTATGAATTTTTTGTCAATGGTTGAATATGCATAGCCGACTACATACCTTGTTGAAATGTCTGATAACCTAAGTAGCGCAGCAAGCAGGTTTGCATGCTCGACACACACGCCCCGACGGTTCTCATAAGCCCATACGCTGCTTTTTTGCTCACCGACAAGAGAAATATCATAATCCATATATTCATTAACAAATATGGCGAGCTCTGCTGCTTTCTTCAGCGTTCTTTCATACGGATAAGCTGTTTTCCTTATCTCTGAAGAAAATATGATTGAATCTGTTTCAGCAAGGTATTTTGGGTCATTGCCCAGCGACTTTTCATTGCCAAGATATGTTGCAATGTTTTTCAATTGTGTTGTGATGCTGTATTCTATTGTGCCTGACGGCTTGCTCCATTCAATCAGGACAAGACGATTGCCAAAAGCATCGGTTATGTATCGCCAGTTGGCACCATCAGCGCTTACATCAATTTCGCCCTGCTGCAGCACAAAGAGCGTAAGGTTCGCGCGGTCAATCCTGCCGTTAACATATAGAGAACCTGACTGGACGATATCCAATGTTACTTCACTCACTGACTTTGGATTGTCGATTGTCTGGGCGTGAACGGCGGCAAAAAGCAAAGTAAATAAAATAACTGCAGTCATAACCGCAGGAATTTTGTATCTCATGAGATAACAATAGAATTATGTGTATATATTTGTTTTTTATTTTGAAATGCCGGAGATGAGACACTCTGAAAAGTCCTTAGAAAACATTTTCTAATTATAGGTGACTACACTTTGCTGTTTTGTAGTCACCTTTTGAGCATCTTCTTCAGGTTTCTATATTCCTTCAGAATTAGCTCTATGGTTGGCCTGATGTTTCCATTATTTTCGTATTCCCTTAACGCTGCATAGTATTCCCGATGGTTTTTCAGCTCTATGTTTATGGGCGGCTTGTTATGTTTGAGCAAAATATTGTTAAGCAGCAATCTTCCAACACGGCCATTTCCATCAGCAAACGGGTGTATATTTTCAAACTGATTATGAACAACAGCTGCCAGAACAATTGGTGGGTATTTGCTTTTGTTTTTATTGTACCAGGATACAATATCTTTTAGCAACTTAACGACCATCGCAGAAGGAGCTCCCCTGTGGATTATTTTTCCCTGACCATCCACAACAGCAACTTCCTGGCCGGGCTTTCGGAATTCTCCTGCAAAAGGCTTTGAATTTCTGAATGTCAGTTTATGGAGTTCTTTCATGAGTTCCAAAGACAAATGATCTTTTGTATTTCTTATGTGATTGACAGCATCTCTTAGCCCATAGGTTTCGGATATTTCCCATTTCTCTTTTTCTGGCGGCCATTTTTGTTTTCCTAGAATATCCCTTACTTCCGTGAATGTAACGGTTGAACCTTCTATGGCATTCGTATCGTAGACAAAGGATTCTATGAATGTCTTCCAGTCGTCTTCACTAAGATGTTTTACAGATATTTTTCCTTTTGCTTCCAGAGATTTCATTTCCTCAATTTCCTTAGTGTTGAGTGCCTGTCGAAAAGGATCAGAAATTACTTTGTAAGCTGTTATTCTCTCTTTAATTATTTGTTCTGCCCTGCTTCTTTGTTTTATGGCGCTTTCATCTTTTCCCAGATAAACCCTGAGCTTTCTTACTTTTCCATCGGCTCGGAATGCATACGCTAAATAATATTTTGTTTTCTTCCCAACCCGCCTTTTCTCTATATACATGTTATTATATTGGGTGACTACATATTTAAAACTATATGTAATAGGTGACTACAAAATTCATCATGGGTTAAATGCCGGAGCACGGCCTAATCCTTTATGTTGCTATTCTCAGGAATGTCAGTGAATATCATTTCATTTTCTGTTGTTTTTTAGTCTCGGTATGGTTGGTTTATCTTCTTCAATAGTTTTGGATACGAATTCTTGAATAACAGGCATTGTTTTTTGCGGTATTCTTTTGTACTCTTGGCTGCCGGTAGTTTTCATATTTTTCAACAATTTTAATGGACTGTAGATTTTGTTTCTTTTATTCCCAATTCTTCTAGTAGTTCTTATGAGTATACATCTTTTCTTTTTGTCATCATCTTCGTCTTCGGAAACAATATATTCTATATATTTCATGCCTTCCATTTCTTCTTCATTGTAAAGCGATATTTCATCGTCATTTTCAGCCATAAGAGAGGAAAATGCTATAGACACCGTGGATTTGCTTTCCTCCACAAAATATAATTGCAAGGTATTTGTTCGTTCATGCTTAGCATGTTCTTTGCTAATCGTCTCTGTTTGAATTGAATAGTTGCTTCCTTTGAAACTTTCAGAGGTATGTTTTTTTTCGTTGTCACGTTTCTTATGCCCTTCATTTCTGGGTGTTTCGTTTTGATATGCTGCTCCCATTTCTTTTACACTGAAAAAATAGAGACCATCAGTCATTTTCATTTCATCCATATGGAGAAGCGCATTCAACATTCGCTGCTCTTCGTTTGGAGCAGAGACTGCATTGTACTGCTCAGTCTTTTTTACAGTTTGCTCCAATATATCCTGATCGTAGCCGAATCTCTTGCAATATTGATCCAAAGTGGCATTCGTGTGAAACTTGAAAAAATTCGGACAGCCCATGATTACCAAAAATATATGCACTTCTATAATTAAATATATGTAAATTAGTGCCACAACTTATATGCATTAATTCGAAATTTTCTTTACCATTTCATTTTGTATCTTGGAAGATGAAACCAAAGATTCACTGCTATAGGTATTATCGTAATGATAATTACTGCAATAACAAAAGGCAGTGTTACTGTTGTATGAGACCTCTCTACCACATAAAAAACTATCAAATCTGTAAGAGCTATGACTACTGAAACTATTATCAGAAACCTTTTTGCAAAACTCATCATATAAGGGTTATCTTGCCCCGAGAGTTTATAAAGAACCATCGGTCACCGCTTCGCTATAGACCGATGGTATTGCTGGGTCAAAAGAAACTTTTCAGGCTTTTTTCTTTTCGTTCTTTACCTTGATTCTTCACATAATTCTTGATGATTTTTGGGTCTCTTCCCACGGAGTCTGCATAACTTTGATCTCCCCAGAATCCTGAACCCCAGAAATATTTCTTCTTTATTTCTGGAAACTCCTTAAGGAGTTTCCAGCCGGAAGTTCCCTTGAACCACTTATCTACATCGCATTGCCTCTGGGTATTTCGTATCTGAATGTCCATGTGAACATGGTCACTCTCGAAACCTATAACGTCTATGATGATTTGGTGTGACGTTGCCACCTCAAAGAAAATTTCTTGGCAGCGTTGTTTGACTTCCACAAAGTCAAAGACTTTGTGACAATACCTCACCTTGTAGCTTATGTGTAATTCTATGCGCGTAAAGCTGGAGCTACCTCTGATAAAGTTCATAAAATCACCTTTTTATTTTAGAAAAAGAATGTAGCATTGGCTAAGTGGATTGGCTCATTCTTTTGCAGCACTAAGCTGCTTTTTATTTATTTTTCTATTAGAAGAAATAGCAATAATCAGATACAGACTGACCACCAGTCCGAGACTGGTGGAATTCTTTATTTAAA
>JAZDJX010000011.1:0-2685 GCA_043803505.1 Candidatus Aenigmatarchaeota archaeon
ACGAACTAGAAAACTCAATAAAAAGAAGAAAAGAGTCCGACAATCTCACCCAGGGGATCATAATTATAATTACTTACACCCATCTCCGACACTAAGAAGAGTTGTCTAAGAGTTAAACCATTTTCTATGTTCTGGTCAGGAGATTAACTCACCCAGCTCTATAAACAAAATAAAAACTATTAAATATCCAAAACAACTAGTGTATATGCAAAAGCAAGTCTGGGACAGCAAAACGCTATGGCTACTTGTTCTTGCAACTTTCACAATTGTTATAGTATTTTCAGCCTATCCTGTAGGTTTTTTTGCAGCACAAACAACAATCGGAAAGAGCTACATCTACGCAAATGGCCAGCACGTTGCTACAATCGACACAGCTGGCACATTGACATACAGCCACAGCGACTATCTCGGCTCTGCAAGGCTCGCAACAAGCGAATCAGCAGAACAGATTATGAAATACGACAACGCGCCGTTCGGCTCGACTGTAACAGAAACTGGTTATTCGTCAGCTTTGTCATCCTACAAGTTCACAGGCAAGGAGCAGGATGTTTCCGGCTTGTACTATTATGGCGCAAGATACTACAATCCGGATATTGGTAGGTTTGTTAGTGTTGACCCTGTTTACAATCCTGCAGAGAGCCCTTATGCGTATGCGGCGAATAATCCGGTGAAGTTTGTTGATCCGAGTGGATTAAGAATTCAACTCCCTGCAGATGAAACTGAAAGGAATAGAATAGTCGAAGATGTCACAAATATGGTTGGTGAAGAAGCTGTTAGAATTGCAGAAGAAAAAGGCAAATATTTTCTTGAAGCAACTGATAAATATAAAGGAAAATTTCCAGAAAGTTTTGCAATATTAAAAGAGATTGTAGAACATGAGGATATTGTTATTGTTAGTATTTCTGAATACAAAAATCCTGAATATATTGTTGAAAAGATAAGAGAAGGCACGCCCACTGAAATCAAGCTTTTTGGGCCACTGAGTGGTGGCGGAGATGTTTTTATTGAACCGAAAAGTGAAGGTGTGATGAGGGCAATGGGAGGAAAAAAATTATATGAATGGTCTAAAAAATCAAAAAGTGGTTTGCCAGAAGTTTATTACTCCCTTGAAAAAAATGTTAGAGGGGTTGAATATCAGCCTTATATCAAATTATCTCATGAATTGGGACATGCATTATTCTATTTTAAAAAAGACCCAAGAATGGGCGATCCAAGAACTATTTCTAATCCCAATCCTGTTGAATTAGATCCAAATGATCCATACTCTCTTGGTGCAGGCGTTTATGTAGAAAATATAGTAAGAAAAGAACATGGTTTGGATATACAAAAATCTTACTAAAAAATTATCTGTTGCGATCTATTCATTCATATCAATTTCTCACCCTTAAGTTTATTCCATGCATACTTCATCTATGCACAAAGCAGTTTTGTTTGATAAGAAAAGCAGTCGCTGCCTTGCATGCTCACATTATTGTATTATTAACAAGGGCAAAACAGGCATATGCAGCGTCAGGAAAAATGTAAATGGCAAACTTTTTCTGCTTGTTTATGGCAGAGCAATAGCTGTTAATATAGACCCTATTGAAAAAAAGCCTTTGTTTCATTTTATGCCTGGTTCAAATATTTTTTCCATTGGTACTATTGGCTGTAACTTTGCATGTTCATTCTGCCAGAATTGGGATATTAGTCAGGCGTCAAAAGAAATCGGCAAGGATATTACAAAACTAGGCAAGCGTCTTGAGCCAGAAAAAATTGTTAATATTTGTCTGGAACGTGGCATACCTGCAATTGCCTACACATACAATGAACCTGCAATATTTTTTGAATACGCGTATGACACGGCAAAGCTCGCACACAAGCACGGAATAAAAAATGTTTTTGTCTCAAATGGCTATGAATCAAAAGAAGCGATAAAAAAAATAAAGCCATATTTAGATGCAATTAATATAGACCTTAAGTCATTCAGCAATGATTTCTATACAAAAATATGTAAAGCCCAGATGCAGCCTGTGCTTGATGGAATAAAGCGCATGCATGATGCAAAAATATGGCTTGAAATTACAACGCTTGTCATTCCAGGCAAGAATGATTCAAATGAGGAGCTGAAAAAGTCTGCAGAGTTTATCGCAGGCATTGACAAATCAATACCATGGCATGTTTCAAGATTTTTTCCACATTTCAAAATGAGCGATATCAAACCAACACCAGCTGAAACGCTTGAGCGTGCCTATGAAATTGGCAAAGCCGCTGGCCTAAAATATGTTTATATCGGCAACATGCCGGATAAAGAATATGAGAGCACATACTGTCCAGAATGCAATAGCACTGTCATAGAAAGGTCGGGATTCATCATTGGCAAGATAAACATGAAGAACGGTAAATGCAAGAAGTGCGGGTGTAAAATAGAAGGTGTATGGGAATGAAAACACGCTACCCTACAGCAAGCGGCTATTTTTATCCGTCGTCTCCAGATGACCTCAAAAAAATGATTGACGGATTTCTGGATGACACAGTGAAAGTCAAGATACCAGGCAAACTAAAAGCCCTTATAGTGCCACATGCAGGCTACATATATTCAGGCATAGTTGCCGCTGCCGGCTACAGGCTGCTTGAACACATGAACATAAAAAGGATTTTATTGCTCGGACCCTCGCATAGCTACCCGCTTTCTGGCGCAGCAATCAC
>JAZDJX010000012.1:0-8478 GCA_043803505.1 Candidatus Aenigmatarchaeota archaeon
TAATTATCTTTTTTTCTGCTTGCTATTAGTGCATAAATCACAATACCAGCTGCCAGAAGAACAGCAAGCTGCCACAATGAAAACTCAGGCAAGCTTTCAGCATATATCATCAGCACAGCATCATCACTATATGTTTCGCTATCATCTGTTGCTGTAATAGTAAGAGGATAAATTCCTGCGCGGGCTGCTATGTCAAGTCTTACAGGAACTGATATCGAATCTCCTGCATCAATTTCTATAGGAACATAGCAATTTTTACAAGTAATCCATTGTTTTGTAAAGCCGCTGTTTGGTGCTGGTATTATGTCAAGAGTATAATCAGATTGATCTCTTGGATTGAACACATTTATATTAAATGCTTCCATATCCATCTGACCAAGGGCAAATCTCTTTTCCTTAGGCAAAACGACGATTCGCGGCACACAGTCTATGAAGATATCTTTCATGTCATTGGCTGTCAAGAATGGGCTAGCGCGGCTTGCAGTTATAGTAACATGATATGTGTTATCACATTCCATGTCATTGCTTGGCACATAACCAACATATGCACTTTCAGGGCCATTCCATGGGATATTTACACCTTTTGCATTTACTGTGCATTTTCTTTCTGGAATTGATGAATCTCCTGTACAGAAAAACATTGTCACACCAGTTGTCGTATTTACTATCTGCAGTGTTATTGATAACTTTATTGGCATGCTTCTTGTATAGTTCGGATTGCCATCCACAAGCTTAACAAGGCCGGATTCAACATCAGGATAATTTATGCTTATATTTATTCTTTCACCACGCAGTGTCAGATATCTTGGTTCGCTTGAATTTCTCGCACCGTGACCATCAACAGCAATTATATAATATTCATTTTCTCCAGCCCGAAGATCATGAGTACAACTGAATTTGTCTGAACCCATAGCAGACATGTCACACATCTTTGTTTCAGATATGCTATATACTGCTGCGTCAATGCTATCTCCTTCTGGATCAATAATGGTCGCATTAAATGTCACTGGTTCATTAGGATATGGTTGTGGCGGTGTATGACTGATATCGCTTATCTGCGGTGGGAAGTTCACTACATATGTTGATGAATCATTGTATTTGGTTTTGCTTGTTGGCTTGTATGTTACAGTAACATTAGCACGCACAGGACTAGCTGGTCCATTATTATAATTGGTTGTGTTAATCTCAACAATCCAGCTTATTCCATTGAAGCGCCTGTGACTCTGCAAATCTGTCATTGTTACATCATTAAATTTAATATTATCAATTTGTGAATTCTGTTCTGTGCAGTTGACGCTGTCAGAGCCTTGTGTTACATAACACCTGATTGTCGCATTTATCAAATCGCCATAATTCGGGTAAATGTTTGATATGCTGACATTTACAAAAAAGTTCATTGGACTAGCAGAAAATTGAAATGAGCCTCCTGCTGGTATAGCATCAAACAACTGGCCGGATGGCGGCAGGCTCTGATTGTTAATGCTCGCATATGTGGCAGCCATCGTCTCGCCCTGGCAGGCAAGCGGTATTGACGGTATGACCCAGGGTTTTTTACATATGATTTGATCAGTTCCATTCAAAGGCGATGAGCATGTCATGTCCATTCCGGAAATGAAACCCTGTATGTTGGGATCAAAAGGTCTTATCCGTTCAATTCTACACTGTGCGTCTGATGAGGCACTATCGGTCTGGACATAACCTGTATAAGAAACATCTTGTGTTGTGCCAGGACAGGCGCCGTGATATGTTGCAGTAATATTTATTTTTTCGCCTGCATCACAAGTGCCAATGCAGTCAGATGATAAAATTGCAGAATCAAGGCTGCAGACAGTGAAATTATGATCTCCTGAAACAGGGCTTCTGGCGCTATTACCATCGCTGTCAGTGGCAATTGCATAATAGCTTACAACAGCACCATGTTGATAAGTATTTCCCAAGATAGTGTGACTGCACAGCAATGTTGGTGACGGGCCTGTGCAGGTTTTTGTCAGCAGTCCATTAACATATATTTTGAGCTCAGCTACATTTTTTTCATCGATTGCCTGTGCATCCAAAACAACATTGTACATAGAGCCTATGAATTTTGGCGAATGTGAAATGATTACAGATGGCGGCTGCATCCAGCCTGATGTTTTGCAACAAATTTTTGTGTCAAATACCAGACTGTCACCTATATGTGCGTTTGTTGAACCGGATATGGATGCGAGCGGAATGTAACCTGAGTCGCACGCAGTCTTGTAATTGCAGCCAATTGTAACGCCAGAAGGCGCTGACAGGCATGCACTATATGGATAAGTGCCTAGTGGAACTTCTACATGTGCATTTGTCGGACTGCTAAGCTTGAGAACTTCAATAAAATTTCCAGAACATGAATTTCCCAGGCTGCCTGATGTATCAAGGCAACATAAACGATATTGATAATTTGTTTGTGATGACAATTCAGCATGGCCGCCCTGGTCATTTTCAAGGTTAAGGATAGCAACTTCGCCAGAATTGCATGAATCCTTCACAGCGCATTGAAGGTCAGCGTATACATTCCCAGAGTAAAGAAGCAATGGTATAAGGAACAAAAGTATGACAAATATTTTTCTACAGGTTCTAGTTTGCATAATATCTATTATTTCTTGGTGATATATAAGTTTTCAGCAGAACAATAAGGCTCACATTACACTGCCTGACAGATTTAAATTCACACGCGTTTATTTTCTACATACCCCTGGTAGCTCAACGGTAACCAGTGATGTTATCATCGCTGCTTGTCATAGAGCGCTTGGCTGTAGTCCTTTGCAGATGCATTGGTCACCAGCGTGCGTTCGGAAACCAAGAGGTTGTGAGTTCGATTGACCTTTTCTTAAAAAGAAAAGCTCAACCAAAAGAAGGTGCTAACAATAGAGTGGATCTTTCTTGAGAAAAAAACTCAACCAAAAGAAAGGAAATAGAAAACTCAATAAAAAGAAGAAAAGAGTCCGACAATCTCACCCAGGGGATTTTTTTATCAATAGATATTTTGCTTGGAAATAATTGCATTTCTTTATCATGGCCACGTTGATAACGCAGACCGCTTCCATCCAGCATTTGTTTTAACATATATGTAATTGTTGTCCCAAGAAATATCTCCTGTTTTACCTGTTGGATCCGTTGTACTCGATGGGGTTTTTGTTGTCCTTATGCGAATGCTGTTTCCATTAACATCAAAAATAGTTTCTGGATTATTTGTCCCAATGCCAATATTGCTATGGAAATCAGCATGAGAAGTGTATATATAGTCATTATTAACAATTGCAGTCTGATAACTACCGTCTGTTGTCATGACAATGCCTTTCCACATCTTTGATAAGCCTCTTACTGTCCAGCTAACTCCATAATTTGGAGAAACATAAATCCGCCCATTAGCAGGACCATCACCAGTAATTACTGTTTGATATTTGCCATCCGATGACATGGCAATCTGTTCTGGCCAAATCTCAGTTAAGCTCGCGCTTTCAATCCAGATATTTCCATAATCATAGGATGTATAAATCTTACCAGGACTACTAGCAATTGCTGTCTGATATTTGCCATCTGATGACATAGCGACATCCTTCCAATATTTTACTGTACCTTTTGCTGCCCAGTTAACTCCATAATCAGATGAAATGTAAATTTCTCCATTATCAAGAACTGCTGTCTGGTATCTGCCGTCTGATGAAATGGCAACATCCATCCAATATAGGAGAGGACCCAACACATCACGTTTTGTCCAGCTCTGCCCATAATTATCGGAAGTGTAGAATTCTCCAGCATAAGTGCATGAGGAATGTGTTCCATAACACCTACCAATTAGTGTTTGGTATTTGCCATCTGATGACATGAAAATTCCAGTCAAAGTTCCTGTTGGGCCAGACGATTGTGCCCAATTCATTCCATAATCAGATGAAATGTAAATTTTTCCATCAAACGCAACGCCATCATAATAATAACCAATTGCTGTCTGGTATTTGCCATCCGAGGACATAGCAATGTATCCCCACGAATACTTTGGATCACTTACTCCTGGACCTCTTGCTACCCAGCTTTGCCCGAAATCAGATGAAACGAAAATCCGTCCATTATAAGGCCAACTCGTACGAGATTCGAGTGCTGTCTGGTATTTGCCGTCCGATGATATTGCAACATCTTCCAATGGAAAACCTGCTGCCAATTTTTGTGTCCAATCATTTCCATAATCGGCTGAAATGAAGATATTTCCTTCCCGGTTAATTGCTGTCTGGTATCTGCCTTCCGAGGATATAGCAATGCCATACCAAATTGCAGTTGGGCTTGCTGATATCCATGTTGCACCATAGGTTGCTTCAATGATGCCATCTGCTGATGATATTACTAGTCCGGCAGCAGTGCCTTTTGGACTGACTGAACTGAAATTATATCCAACATTGCCGGATGCTATAACATAGGGGTTGATATCCAAATAATAATTTGTATCGGGTGAAGTCAATCTGAACCCTTTGGTATTGCCATCCCATCCCAGAGGATTGTAAAGATTAACCTCTAATTTTGCTTGAGGAGTTGCTGTCCCAATACCAACACTACTCCCATCATCGTATATCACGGAATTTCCCAAAGAAGCAGAGCCATTCCATTTAGAAATGTAATTTGCTGTTCCATTGCCACCCATACCGGTTGGCCAACTGGGTCTGCAATCGTTGCCGATGCACAGCTTCGCACCTCTTACATTACCGGTTGCATTTATGTTGCCAGATACATACAATTTTTCTCCTGGTGTAGATGTCCCAATGCCAACTTTTCCATCCTGTTTTAAAGTAATCTGCGAGCCGCTATCATTGGTAAAAAAATAAAGAGGATGATTTGATTGCGTGCCAAGCCAACCACCACCAGAACCAACGTATGTTCCTATTTTTACATTCCCATCTGTATGAAATAAGCCATATGAATCTGCTGATGTTTTAACTGTTAATTTACCTTCCATATCACTTTGGCTAGCTGTTCCAATACCGACTTTGCCTGTATCCCTTCTTATTACTAATTCATTTCCAGGTGTTTGAATAGACAAAGGTTGACCTGTTGCATCTTGTTGAAATCCCAGCCACACTTTACTGTCATTACCATTTGTTCTAATCCAATGAATATTAGCCCCATCAAAACCGACTAAATTCGTTCTGGCACCACCAAGAAACAATTCTCCTGCGAATATTCCTGCTCCGCCGCTGAGAGTGCCAAGGGCATTAATATCACCTGTCGATGTAAATGTAACTTTATCTCCAGGACTTGAGCCGCCAATAATTCTGTATTTTAACTCACCTGTTTTTGTGCTATTTATTACCCATAAATTTCCGCTTCCACCACCAGAATTTAAGGCAAGGGAAACATCTTCCCCGGCTTTATAGAGTTCCATTAAAAATGATCCAGAAGACATGTCATTACCAACAATAAGATTACCAATATAGCATTCATAATCTTTATTTTTCCTGCAGAAATTTGAAGAAATTAGCCCGCCAAGTGTATTTGACTCTGAAGACAGATCAGCATTATCGACAGCATTATTGTCATTGGTGTCAACTGATTTTCCCCCTGTCGCATTTGTTGTAACCTGCTGCAATGGATGCCAGCCTTTTGTTGTATCTACCGGCTCTGCATATGCAAGCAGGCTGGCTGACAAAATCACTATAGCAAAAAAAACCAAAACATATTTTTTTGTTATTACGGTTGTCATTTTATCACGTCATTTATCATGATGAAAATCCTTCTTCTTTCCGTTGCCTTCCCATTCTTCAACCAGCTTGTCTATGACATCGTAAAGCCTAACGGTGCCCATGTTTGTCTTGCGCATGTCAAGCAGCTTCTTATGTGTCTGCTTCCTCACGCGGACTTGAACGGTTTCAACCATAAATTTCACTGAATAACTGAACAACAAAATAACAGTAGATATGATTTTGTTGTTCATTATTTGTGAAACAAGTCATATCATCCATAATGTTTACTTGCTTCACAAAATATTATTGTATTCAGCAGTATTTAAAAATATCTATTTGTATTTTTTGGTATTATTTTGAATACTGTAAGATACAAAGCACAAATAGGGGCAAATAGGCATTTTATGGCAATTGTCTGCAGGAGAAACAATCAGGCAATTTTTTTGACTTCGGTTCCAGATGGCTCTTTTGGAAAAACCTTCTTCTCAACTTTATTGAAAGCTTCGTGAACAGCAAACCGCGGATTCTTCTCAAACACATTCAATGATATATTTTGTTTTCCCATTGGCAGAGTCAATTCCTTGTTGTCAATAATTATATAGGCTTCAAATTCCAGCACATAATTATCATTGTCCTTTTCCAGCGCAGTATAACGCAGACATAAATTCCAACCATGATAGAATCGTGTCACGGCAAGCGGATAGAAAGGGCAGAAAGGTTTTCTTTCCTCATTCATAAGCCAGAATATGTCAGTAAAAAATTAAAAACATGGGCTCGCCCGGATTTGAACCGGGGTCTCAAGCTATTTAGTCTGTAACCCTTTAGGCGAAAGACGCACTTTGTGCGTCATTTTGTTTTGGTCTTATCCCAAAGCTCGGATCATAGCCGACAGAAGCCCTTGGCTTCAAGTCACTAACCAAACTAGACTACGAGCCCAACATTCGTTGTGCTGCAGTTCGGTTTCTACCAAACCAAACTACGAGCCCAAATTTCTCTGAAAATAGTATAGATAAAGGTAAATATAAAAGCAATGAATTGGCTGAATTTCCGGCTTACTTTCCCTGCTTGCTCTCGAGGGATATATACTTTAATTCAACTGGCTGGAATTTCTTTGCGCGGACAGAATGTCTGAATCTTATAAGTCGTTTTTTTGAACCTGGAATAGAGCCTTCAATCAGCATGAATGATTTTGGAATGCCATAACCAAGAAATCCGCCTTTTGGCATGACCTTTTTTATGTCATCGCTTATCAGAAGGACTCTTTTATTGTATTCTGTGCGAGTAGAGAAGCCATATTGCCCTGGCATAGGAACACGCCAGTCTATTTTTCTTGGTGTAGTAGAGCCTATAGAGCCAACGTGCCTGTGACTTTGCTCGTCCTTTCGTGTTTGGATACGAATACCAAATCTCTTCACGCTTCCTGTGTAACCATGACCTTTTGTAACAGCAGATGCGTCCAGATATTCACCAACCTTGAAAACATCCTGATGACGTATCTCCTTACCAAGTATGGATTTTGCGTATTCGTATTTTTTTTCTGCATCACCACCAATCACAAGCTCAAAAATATCTGCCTTGATTTTTTTCATACCGGTTTTTTCAGGCTGCGTGGCAATAATCAGGCGCACATCGTCAAATTTTTCCGGTTCGCCACCTTTTCTGACACCTTTGCCAATTTTTCTTTCAATACTCTTTGACACTGCAACCCATTTCTCTCCGACACATTCATGACCACGATAAAATCTTATGCCAGCCACAAAGAGCGGTGCACAATCAATTATTGTTGCTGATTTTGCAATCACCCTTTCAGGAACACCAGTTCTCGAAAGAATAAACTGTACGTGCGTCATCCCAGTCTTGTAGCCTGCAAATCCAAGCGGTTTTGTTTCCTTGGAAGGCACGTAATGTGATATGCTCGGGTATATTCGTTTTGCCCTTTTCCTTGGATAGAACTGCATCGTACCTCTTCTTGGTTTCGTTCTTCTCGGCATAATATCACCATATTTTTTTGTATATTGATTATTTATTTCAGATAAAGATGAATAATAAACTATTAAAAATTACTTTTCCTTATTTAATAATGCTCAAAAAAGCATATGAAGAGAGGAAGAATACGATTAAAGGCAGATTAGAGGAATTCAAGAAAGTCAAAAGTGACGATGACATATTTTCTGAGTTATGTTTTTGCCTTCTCACGCCGCAGTCAAGAGCCAAAAATTGCTGGGCTGCTGTGTTAAGGATGAAAGAAAATAATCTTCTTCATAATGGCAGCGAAAACGATATTCTTCCATTGTTAAATGGTGTGCGTTTCCCAACCAATAAAGCAAAATATATAATAAATGTCAGGGAGAATTTTCCAGTTGTCAAAGAAAAGTTGCTGTCTAATATCGTTACGCACGCAAATGCCTATGAATTACGTGAATGGCTCGTTGAAAATGTTAAAGGTTTCGGCTATAAAGAGGCATCCCATTTTCTGAGAAACATCGGCTTTTCAGGACTGGCAATCCTTGACAGACATATATTGAAAAATTTAGCGCGTCATGGAGTAATCAATGAAATTCCTAAAACGCTCACAAAAAAGAAATATCTGGAAATCGAGGAATGCATGAAGCGTTTTTCCTCCAGCAGTGACATACCGCTGGATGAACTTGATCTTCTATTCTGGAGCATGGAGACAGGCGAGGTTTTTAAGTGATTCACTTCCCATCAAACCCGCATGACAGCAGCGTGTACTCACTGTAATATGTTTTGGTAGTGCGAGTAATCGACCCAGACGATACTTTCAACA
>JAZDJX010000013.1:0-7703 GCA_043803505.1 Candidatus Aenigmatarchaeota archaeon
AAAGAGTTGAACTTTATAATACTTTTTGTAATCAGAAGAAAATTTTTCCTTTAGGATTTCTTTTGTATTCATTAGAATCACTTATCGTTTATTTGTCCCCTTATAAACATCACTTTTTCGATTACGCTTAAAAAACTTCAATTTCCTTGTATTTTCATGCATGCCATAACTGAAGTAATATGCGGACCGATGTTTTCCGGGAAATCAGAGGAGCTTATACGAAGAATGCGGCGCGCAGACATATCAGGAAAGCATGCGGTGGTATTCAAACCATCTATTGACACCCGTTATGAAATAAATTATGTTGTGTCCCATAACGGCTCAAAGATAGATTCTATTTCAATTGACTGTGATAAAAATGGTGTGACAAGTATTCTGGATAAAGTAAATGAAATATCACAGAAAATGCATATAGATATTGTCGGAATTGATGAGGTTCATTTCTTTGATCCGTCAATAGTCGGTGTTGTCAATAAGCTGTCATCAGATGGTATACATGTTATTGTGGCCGGGCTTGACAAAGATTTCCGTGGCGAGCCTTTTGGTCCTATGCCCCAGCTATTGGCAATTGCTGATTACATCACAAAACTTGATGCTGTGTGTGTGAAGTGCGGCGGCTCTGCAACAAGAACGCAACGCATAATAAACGGTCTGCCTGCAAAATACAACGATCCTGTCAGGCTCGTCGGCGCAAAGGATTTCTATGAGGCTCGCTGCAAGAATTGCCATGAAGTCCCTGGTAAGCCTGAATAAACTGATATTTTATAATCATTTTCCATAGGCATTTTTTCTCTTGTATAATTCAGAATTTGCATATTTAATCAAATCTTCTCCTGCTGAATTTAGCGCAGCATATATTCTCGCAGCTCTGTTGCCTTGGTTATAAGATGCATCTTCTTTTGAATAAGGCTGCAGAGAAGTCAGTTTAGGGTCTTTGTTGAATTCATTTGCAAGCTTTGATATGGTGCCCTTCAGATGCAATTTCATTTCGATTGGAAGTGATTCTGCATGCACTCCTACTATTTTGAGCGCATTAAGTGTATCCTGATCGTTTATTTCTGATATTTGCTTGATAATTTTGAATTCATTGTTGTCTTGTAGTTTCAGTTCTCCCAGATTTGTGCCGGCAAATATGCAATAAGAAAGATCCGAATGTATAATTTTTGTATTCTTTGTATGCATATCATCAAGCCGTGATATATCTATTTTGCATTTGTTAATGATAGTATTTTCCATGTCACATCCATAAAAACTTACAAAAAACATCTAGCAATTTATAAACTTTGCATCTTTCAATTTCGAATAGCGAAAAGAAGTGAATGCTATTTTGGAGTCCCTTATTGTTAACCCGGATAAATCCATTTGCTCAAGGTGACAGAACTGTATATTTACATTGGAAAATTCTTTCTTTCCAGATTTGAATTGCTCTGAAATCTGGCCTGAATATAGGTTTTCCATAGAGATGATAATGTTCTGAGATTTCTTAACGTTTATTGTGTCATTGCCATCGTTGGATGGATATATTTAAAAAGTTTCAATGTTCATAACCCATTGGTAATATAATGAAAATCCCGTTTAAGTTTGATATGCCACTTATGGTGCTCTATTTTTTGGGTCTTGTACTCATAATTGTTTTTTTCTCAGAGATGTGGAGCGTAGCGTTTGCCGTTATTATCGTTCTTCTCATAAGCATAACCCAGAAGATGTATTTTGAAAATAAATTTACTGGTTTTGAAAAAAAGTTTAACAACAATGCTGTTATTGACAAGATACTATCCCAGATAAATAATATCGGGCAGGTGCTTGAAACATCTATCATAGAATTCAAAAGGAATACATACACAATGTCAGCCAAGATGCAGGATGTTAAACAGGAATTAAAAAATGAATATACAGAAGAAATAGGAAGCCGCTACAGCGACCTGCTGAAAAAAATATTTGATACAGAAACACGTGTTGATGAAATCAAGAAAAACATATCCAAAACAACAAAAAACAAGAACGCTGTATCAACAAAAACCCTTGCTAAAAAAATAAAGAATCTAAAGGAAGAACTAAAAAAGGAATATGCAGAGGATATAGGAAGCCGATACAACGACATTCTTACTAAAATATTTGAGACAGAAATGAAGCTTGATGACGTCAAGAAAAACCTTGGTATTGCCTATGGCAGCCTTGACGAACGTGTAAGATCATTGGAAGATAAAAACATGGTAGAAGGGAAAAATATTGATAATATGTCCTTGTAAAGAATAAAATTGGTTCTTTTATTATTTCATTTTTTTGTTGTGATTTTTGAGCTAAGGAAGGGGCACATGAACTTGTATTTCATGCTTTGCCCATATGCTTGAACAAATCATAAAGGGCTTCTGATTCTTTCTGTATTTCATTCATTGACAGTGTTCCATTTTTCAGTCCCTCAGCAAACTGAAGATATTTAGCATAGTCTACTGGTGTTAGTTCACACTTGTATTTTGCTTTGTCGCCTTTGCTTCGCAAAGGCTCGTGCCTACTCACGGAACGAACACCAACACTAGGACCCCAGTAGTCAGGCACGGCGTCGGCGCCGACATCGAACGGACCGCCGAGCTCGAGGCCCAAATCGCAGTAACGGAAAACACCCCTCAGACCGATTGGGGTATGAGATAAATATGATCTATCTTTACCCCAAACCTTTTTTGCTTCTTTTTTGCTGCCTGTTTCTACTGGAAAACCTCTGAAATATTTTATGGCCCATCCATCTGTAAGTTTATTTTTTAATGGCAGTTTTATTTTTTCGCCTTTTTCTGCTTTCCAGACGCCATTTTCACAAATAATTTTCTCAGGCCTTTCTATCAAATATTCCCCGTCAAGAAGAAATGTTGATGTCTATTCGCCTTTTCCTTTAGTTGCATCTACGCTTTGCCTGTATTCAGGTGACGTTTCAAATGCATGCCTTAATTCAGCCAAAGTTGGGGCATCTCTATAAACCTTGGGATTCTGAGGTTTGATACTATAATCTGTTATTTTTTTGCCTAATGCAAAATTTGGCATGTCTGGTGTTTTGCCCTGAATCATATCCTGTGTTTGCGTTGACATAATCATCTTAAAACTCTAACGCAGAAAAGTATTTAAAATCTATTGTTACTGTTAAATTATTACAAAATTCATATTTTGGTGTTATCGTATTATTGGGTTCGCTGGAAAATTACTTATACCTTTTCATGGATTCTATGATCCATATTGAGATTAATGTAAGCAGTATCATTATGGACGCCGGAAACATCCATGACATGAGGGTGTCCTCCAATTTCTCAAGACCGTATTTATCGTATATGTACCATCCCGATATGATTGCAAATATTGCAGCAATAAGTATCTCGGTTCCAAGCTCCATCCTCCGTCTTCTGTTCAGCTTCTTCTCAAACTCTTTCATCTTATCTTTGACGTGGTTGTCAACACTTTTCCTTATTTTCAGAATTTTTCGTATAGGCATGGCTATAATTGAGTAATTGTATTAATTAAGTTTTCTATTCAGAAAAAAGCCTTTTTGAGAGCAATGCAAGATGTCGTGGCTAAAATCAGTTGTGCATTTATCCAAACAAAGCGCTTAGACCTTCAGCTGCTTCTTCTGCCTTCTTTTCTACTTCTTCTTCGCTTGGCTTGTCCTCTTTTTTTGCTTCCGCTGCTACTGGTGCTGCTGCGGCAACTACAGGCATTGCTGCCTTTTCAATAGCGGATTTTATGTCAACACCTTCAAGAGCAGCTACCATTGCTTTTACCATTGCATCGTCTGGCTTGTTACCTGTAGCCTCTATTACCTTCCTTATGTTTTCTTCATTGATTTCCTTGCCAGCGCTGTGAAGCAGAAGCGCACCATATATATAATTCATTTAATAACACCTGTTTTCTTGCTAAATATCAATCAAGTTGTTTCGCTATATGTTGGCAACATATCTTTTAATATCTTAGCTGTTATGGCTGATTTTGAAATTATGTCTGCAATAAATTCCTTTTCCGGAATGCACGCTGACAAGCAAAGTGACCTTGCCTCGCGGAATGCTCTTGATATTGCGAGCTGCGATGTTTCTGCTGTCAGAAAACCACATTCAAGCGACAATGAAATGGACTGCTGCACCCCCATCAGGAGATTGTTAATATAACTTGCTGGCTCTATGTCGAGCACATTTTTTCCATAAACTATATTGTCCTCCAGTATGGATTCTATTCTCAGGCAGATTTCCATTGGTTCTATTTTAAGCAATGAAAAAACAGCAACCATATCATCTGTTATTGATTCGCCTGCCTTACAGACAACCTTGTCTGCTGATATGGCTATCTTTCCTCCCTGAACTGATGTTTTCAGCCCAACCTTCTGTAGAGTGGAAATGCCTGGACCTGGTGGTATGCTTGTCTGACCCTTCTGAATAGCAATGTCATTTATTGCTGTTTGTCCGGGCTTTGCCGCAGCTGGCTTGCGATTTTCTTTCAGTATTCTGTACATTCTGAACGGGTTTTCATTTGTGAGTATGAGCGCTGGCTCCCTTCCCATTTTTTCAATGAGTATGCCTTTACCACTTTCATTGAGTGCCCGCTCTATAATGGCTTTGTTGCTCATTTTTATCACTGCCTTGCCGCGGACAGTTTCCCTTATTGCATGTAGTTGTCTTGCTGGAAACGCATGCATGTCTAAAATTCCCACAGATGAATAACCGGCAATAAGGCTCTTCATTCTTTCCAGTTCCTTTGGCTTGTCTTTTTTCAGCATTTTTTATCACACTCAAATCTCAATCCTCACCGGCTTGCTCATTGTCAGTTTAAGATAAATGCTCCTTATCTGGTTTTTTCCTTTTGGCAAAAATTTCTCAATTTCTGAAAGCGCTGACTTTATGTTTTCTTCTATCTGTTCATTATTCATGGTTTCTTTTCCTACAGGCAGGTGCATTGTCGGTGTGTCCTTGAGTCTTACCCTGACTGCCTTTTTCTTTGTCTCTATGATTGCGGAAATATTTTTTACATTCGGTGGTATTGGTGAAGGCATCTTTCCCTGAGGACCTAGCATTTTGCCGAGCATTTTGCCCACAAGCATCATGAGAGGTGCTTCGCATATAAAAAAGTCATACTGCTTCGCAAGACGGCTGATGCCTTTCTTGTCAATTGATTCTATATCTGCCTTCTTTATGCCGCCCTGAACAGTGTCTGATATTATGCCTACCTTCACGTCCTTGCCTGTGCCATGAGGCAGCACTATCTCTTTTGATATTCTATTTTCAGTCTTCCTGAGGTCAATGTTTTTTAAATTAAGTATCATGTCAATGCTCTGGGTGAAGCCACGTTTCTTTGACTGCCTCAGGTATTCGACTGCATCTGGTATTTTGTATAGTGCCATAAAACCACAACAAACCCTCCTACAAGCAGAAACGCATGTAGTGTACGGGTAGATTAATTATGGATGTAGCATATTTAAAATCATATTTCTGTTAATTTTATTCAATTATTTCTCAATCTCAATCTTCCCTTCATTTATTTCCTTGATGACATCTTTTGGGCTCCTGTCATCAATAAGCACGCCTCCACTGAGGCATGTGCCGAGAACCTGCTTGACCCTTGACTTCAGTGTTCCGCCACTTTTGCTCTTTGCTATTTTTAGAATGTCATCAAATTTTATGCTTCCTGGCAACGTAACATTGCCATCCTTTGCTGACCTGAGCTTGTCTCTTTTCATGTATTTTTTCAACATTGATGCTACAGGCGGTGTGCCAATCTCTATGTCAAATTTTCTTGTTTCTGTATCAACTATTATCTTCACAGGTATGTCCATGCCAACAAATTCCTTTGTTTTCTCGTTTATAGTTTTCACAACTTCAACAACATTGACCTTTAGTGGGCTGAGCGCAGGACCTATTGGTGGCGCTGCTGTTGCCTTTCCGCCCTGAACAAGAACGTTTACAGTTTCTTTTGACATTTATTTCACCATTATTTGATGTTGATAGTTATATTCAATTTATGATCTCTCATCTAATTATTTCTGAGATGCAATTCCTTCTAATCTGAATGGGGATGCATGAAGTACCTCTTCAATTGGGATTTGATTTTTATAAGCTTGACGGATTAATTCCGCGTGTTTCTGATTCAATTTATAAGGGCCTGCTGTTCTTATACACTCTGTAATACCGTCCAATTCAGAATCGCATCCGAGATAATGATATTTAATTCCAACCCACTCATTTCTTTTCTCTATCCAAAGCATATAAAAAGGATAAACCTCAACTGCTGGAAATGAATGCACAAGATGTCTATTACTTTTTTGACTAGTACAACCCAAATATTCCGTAAATGTTGTTATTTTAGGTTCTCTATCTTTAGGGATATTCTCATCACTAACAATGTTATCTAAGTCCCCTTCTTCAGGTATATTTATTGATAGATCTTCATCCCGATAACCAAAGGACTTCTCAGCTATTATGGTAATTTTAATCATCTGACCACAATATGTTGGGCTCCTGAACTCTTCGCCAATTTTCTGGTTAACATAAATATAAATCATATTGATGTTGTTTTCCCTTTACTGTTCAATTCTCTCAACATTCCTTGCCAACAATTCAAGATCATTTGTAAATTTGCTTCTTCTTATGGTGCCGTGAATTTTTAACTTCTTCGATAAAATTCCAAGAGATGATAAAAATTCATCCATTGTTGTGTTTGATAGCTCCCTTTCAACATCATCTGTTGTCTTTCCGAACAATTTCTCAGCCGTGTTAGTGAAAAACACTGCATTCATGTTTGCTGTGCCATCGTCTATCATGGCAGAGACTATCAGCGATTTTGTCGGTGTGACATCGCCGTGCGTCATGCACGAGTTTCCTATGAGTTTTGCCCTGCATGTCGGACAGAAATAATAGAGAAGCGGACGCTCGAAAATATGTGTTAGCGTTGTTTCTATTTCAACCTCATCATTTTCTGATGCTTCCGCCAGCGTTTTCTTTGTTATTTTTACCGGAATGTCTATGACATCTGCTGTTCTTGTTATCCTTCCACCAGAGCTTATCCTTACTTCTGGATTGCCAAAATTGTCTTTTCTTGTCCAGACATTTTCCAGCCTTATGCTGTCGCCAATGTTGAAATTATGCTTGCTTATCTCGTCGTTCCATAGAGAAAACCTTATCTTTCCTGTCCTGTCCTCTATCGTAACGTTCTGGACCCTACCTGTGCTTCCGTCACGCTGAAATTCTCTTATAGGTGTCATAGAAGTTATTTTCCCGGAAAAAGTTATGCGATACATGTTTGGGACAATATTCATTATTTCCAGTTCCTTTTGCTGCGGAACGGAATAGATACCCAGCTCTCTCGAGACGGCAGCAAATATTTCATTTTCCGGCACACCTGCTGCTATTTTCTTTTCAGCAAGCGCCTCTATTTCTTCCTTTGACTTGTTTGCTATTCCAGCAAGCTTCGCCACATCTTCTGGTGTCATGCCTTTTATTAAGACGGAGAAAGTTTTAAAGGGAATTTTAGGTGAATTTTAAAGAAGAATATTTCCTGAAAACTATCTTGTTAATTCTTCAAAATACTCATCACCATGCCTTGCCCTTAAGACATCCGCAGCAGCTGATCCTATATAAAATTCCTCTGGCATGCGATGTATAATGTTTAGGTCAATAACACTAAAATGTGTTTCAGTTTCTTTATACAAGCTTATCAATTCTCCATCAGGTAACTCTACA
>JAZDJX010000014.1:0-13314 GCA_043803505.1 Candidatus Aenigmatarchaeota archaeon
CCTGAATGCCAGCATGAAATAACCACCAAATGTGTTATTGGTTTTGCCATAACCTCCCTGATATGGTTTTGCAGAGGCAACAGCTATGTATCTTTCCTTGCCAATTTCTTCTGCAAATCCCCCACCGTAGCATTGGTCAAATAGAAATATGCCTTTTCTTGGGTTTATTCCATCCAGATATTTGGCAAATTCTTTCTGGTCTATATCCGGCCCAGGCAAGGAAAGTGCTGACAATTTTTCTGTTTTATTCCCGTCGTCTCCTCTGGTGATTTTTGATATTCTTTTACCATGGTCAGTTGCATACACAAAAAGCAAATCCTGCTCGTCTATCTTTTTTCTTAGATGACCAAAAACCATTTTTATACATTCTTTTCCTGCAAAATCGTCAACAGGATAATAAAAAACCTCTTTCCCGTCATAATCAAGTATATAGATATTGTCTTTTCTGAAACCGTTTTCTAACAGAATCTGATACGCCAGGGACAGATTGACTCTGTGCCTTGATTCTGTATTTCCGCTGATTAGAACTGCATATTTATCTGCCTTTCCATTTGGCACAGCGGCTTCATGACTGATTCTTTGTTCCAGCCTTTCTGGCTTTGATGGAAATGGCGGTTGTGATGAGTCATACCAGCAAAAAAATAATGTTGCAGCTGCTGCCAATTGTACTAATCTTCTTGTAATATAATTTCTGGCTGCCATGAAAATACAGAAACACGAGATAACGATTTAAAGATAGAAAAATATGTGAAATGTGGCTTTGTAGAAATGCCAATAATTTATATGGTAGGTAATATTATGCCAGTTGGATACGGAAAGCGGTTAAGGCAAAGCGTAGCAACGGTAAAAAGAAAAAAGACAAAACACTATGCATGTCCGTCATGCTCAAGGACTAGCGTTAAAAGGCTGTCAACAGGCGTCTGGCAATGCAAAAAGTGCAAAACAAAGTTCGCTTCAAAAGCGTATGAGTTTAGCTGAAACGTGTTTAAAAAACTAATTTTCCATATAGTCTGAGGTATCAACATGAATTACATCTGCATAAAATGCAAGAAGGAATTTGAGCTTGAGGACAAGGTAAGGTGCCCGCTGTGCGGCTACAGGATAATAGCCAAGGCGCGCCCAGTGTTCAAAAAGCGGGTCGTGGCAAGGTGATATTATGGATGAAAAATCAAGGGATATGCTGAATCACATACAGGCGCAGAACCAGCAGATTCAGGCAATTATGATTCAAAAACAGACGCTGCTCATACAGAGCAAGGAAATAGAAAATGCCCTGACAGAAATAGACAAGGGCGCTGATGAAATATACAAGTCTGCCGGGCCTATACTCATAAAGGCTTCAAAGGAACAGGTAAAGGCTGAATTAGAGGAAAGCAAGGATGATATTGATATAAAAATTAAAACCCTCGAAAGCCAGGAAAAAAGGCTCATGGAAAAAATCCGCGAGAGCCAGCAGAAACTGCAGGAACTGCCAGGTTATGGTGGTTGATGACAAAATCGGTTATGGTATGGCAAGTTTAGCACAAATGGTGAATATTATGGACACAGAGGCAATCAACAAGCTGCTTGACGAGATAAACAATGACAGGAGCGTGCCAAGAAACGTAAGAACAAAGGTAACCGAGGCGCGCGACAGCCTAAACAGCAAAATTGCCGATCCTGCTGTTAGGATAAATACAGCAATCTCTCTTCTCGACGAGGTGTCCGGCGACCCAAACATACCGGTATATACCAGAACCCAGATATGGAACATCGTTTCCATGCTCGAGGTACTGAACGAAAGTGAGAAGGAAACTCAAAAATAAAAAATTACATAAGCATTACATTAACATTACAAAAAAATGCCGATTTTTATTTCAACTAAAAATCAAGCGCAGCATAAGAATTTAAATAACAGAAGCGTTAATAGTAGTGAATAACACGGGGTGAAGAACATGATGCGAAGGATTTTCGGCAAATTCAAATCAGAGCCAGTAGCAGAAGAATACGTCCAGCTTGATACTGAAGAACCAAAGGAGAAAAAGGTAGTCAATATACAGATTGACAAGCTCATGGACGCCTCAGACGCTGACAGAATCCTGAAGAAAGTCAGGGATGGCAATATCGTATTTGTCAAGATAAAGGAAATGAAAGATAAGGATGTCGGTGAGCTGAAGCGCAGCATAGAAAAAATCAAGAGGACATGCGTTGCAACAAACGGCGACATAGCAGGTGTCGGCGAGGATTATCTTATCATAACGCCAAGCTTTGCAAAGGTCCTGCGGGAAAACGTAGCTGAGTAAAAAATTTTATTGTTTTTTTATTTTCGTGGTTTCTAAATCATTGCTTTACTGAAAGCTATTATTTATAGTACTTCTTCCTCAGAAACGAGGAGAAGTGACTATTTTTTCTGACAAAGCCCCAGAACCCTGTATCGATAATTTTTGCGGATTTTACATAGGCAACAAGATTCTCGGGTATGCCTGCTTCTATTAGTTCATTCATGCTCTTCTTCGTTAGCGACTGAAGGAGTGGAGTGGTTGATATAAACCTTCTTTTTATCTCAGCAATCCAGTTGCTGTTCTCGACAAAAACCCTGAATGTATCCTTTGACTTTTCATATTTAGAAAGGAATTCATTGGAATGAACTCTGGAAAATACGGATGGGCCTACCATGCGCTTTATGTGAGGCAGTGCTGCTATTTCCAGCTCGAAGAAGAAAATCATGGTTTTCCCAGTATATTCATATTTTCTTAGAATAATGAACTCGTTATTTTTTAGCATACTTTCAATCCGATTCATCGCCTTTCGCATTTGTGGATAGAGTGTGTCATCTATAATATCAGGCTTTTTCATAATCATTGCAAAAAAGCACGTGCCTCTTGATGCAAGCAGCTTTTGTTCGCTGGCTGATAGCGGTTTGTCTGGCTGCGGAAAGAAAAAACTTTCGGCAGGTAAAGAAAGAAATTTCCTTGCTTTTTGTGAAAACTTTACAAAATTCTCTGCGCTTATGTTCGCTGCTGCATTTCTTCCTGTATCTGTCGGGTCAATAATAATAAGGGGCTGGCTGAATTTTTTTGTGTCAGCCATTTTTTCTTGTGTCTTATCCACTGTTATAACCTGTGGAGCCTGCCATTTCGCAGCATTTTGCATGACAGCAGAAAAGCTCTTGTATTTTATTACAAGCAGTTCGCAGATATAGCCTGAAAATCCCATGTTTCTGGTATCGCTGCCATAGACTCCAATACCTTTGCAGAATTGCTTCAGCAGGCGCACCTCATTCGCCATATCGTCTGCCAGGTTCTGGATAACATATTCAAGATGAAAAGGCGAGCGGTCAACTGCGCTTTTTATCTTCTCACCTTTTTTGATTTTGTAGCATGGTACAATATCAATTACATAGCCTTTCACGAAGCCGCGGACATAGGGATGCTCAGCATATTTTATCTGGATTCTGCCTTTCAGTTTTGCTACGATCTTTTTTCCTATATTCAGACCTTCTTTTTCAAGATTTTCTCTTGGAGCGTTTGTGGGAAACAGCACAAACAAATCTATATCGTGGTCGCCTGAAAGCCATGTGTTTTTTCCGAACGAGCCGCATGGCATGCATTCATGTTTTGTGATACGCGCTGCTGTTTCGAGAAGATCGCCTATAAAACCAGTAAGCTTTCTCTCTTCATGAGACGATGGCTTAATCCTTTTCAGTATGTGCTTCAGTACGCTTGTCATAAAAAGAATTTGTTTTTGTTGTATATAAAATTGATAAAAGCTATTCAGAAAATCTTTTTCTTCAAATCTTCTCCTTTAATAGCCTCGCAAGCGTTGTCTGGACTTCTCTTTCATCTATGGCTGATGGCTCCTCGAAGTTCGCCTTGAGAACACGTAAATCATGCTCTTTCTTCCTTCGCAACATGATAAGTTGTACAATTTTGTTGTGCAGTTTTTCTAGTTCGTCATCTAGAAATGAAATCTCCTTTTCGAGCTTCCTTATCTCGCTCCTCATCTCATTTTCAATTGCCATGAATATGAACACAACACGACTATAGTTAAATTATAGAAGAAAACTTTTTAAGGGGTAACGAAACATTTTTAAAGTTTGCGTGCTTAGCCAAAATAGGAATATGCAGATTATTAACATTGAAATGATTGGTGTAGACATATGAAATGTACAGTATGCTTCAAAAGAGAGGCAGAGCCTGATACAGGTATGTGCGAAAAATGCAGCCTCGAGTACTTTGAGGAGGATTTGTAAATTATTTATATATATATATTTCTTAGATAATTTTCACCATGTAAAACCCATCTAGTACATATCCAAACTTTCTGTAATATTCCCTTGCGCCGATGCCTGATGTCACCTGAATAGCATTGCAGCCTGCAGACTTCGCTATACTTTCTGCTTCTATGAGCAATTTTGAGCCAAACCCTTTATGCTGGCTAGATGATGGGATGCTTGAACCAATTGGCACTGTTTCTCCATAAACATGTAGCTCCCTGATTTTTGCAGTGTTGCCATCCAGGCGCAATCTCAGGAATCCAAGAATCATGTCCTGTTCAGTGTCTTCAAAACTGAGAAAAATCTCTTTGCCGCCTGATGCATCATATTCAAACCTGCAAAGTTCAATGTTTTTTGGCTTTGTTATCCCAATCTCTCTGCAGCGTATGCATCTGCACGCTGCCCGTTCTTTTATGAGCTGCCTGAGATTTGTTGTCTTTGGTCCTGCTGCGACCTCATGCTCTGATATATCGCGCATAACCCGTTTTATTCTTACATAAGATGGCACAATTTTTTTTAATTCTATGAGCAATTCAGTTGCTTCATCGTTGCTTAGTGGCTCGTAGCTGCCAGCTTTCCATAATTTATATAATTGTGTTCCTGCAACAACAGCTGTTGGATAAATCTTCAGCTCATCTGGCCTGTAGTCAGGATTTGTAAATAGCAATCTAAACGCCTCGATTTCCATACGTTCTTTGCTATTCACCAAACCAAACAATCCAGGCATGTAATGAACACAAACTTTCAGACCCGCTTCCTTGAGTCGCTTTATTGCATCAACGTTTTCCTTTGTTCCATGCATGCGGTTTATTTTCTTTAGTATCTCATCGCTCGTGGACTGCACACCAAGCTCAACACGAGTGCAACCGAGTTCAAGCATTTCTTTTATATGATCTTCATTGCAATAATCTGCGCGCGTTTCTATTGTCATTCCAATGCAGCGGTGCAGGGTTGATTCGTTAATTTTCTGTGATTCTTCCAGTGAATGTGAATCCTGATCGTTTAGCGCATCAAAGCAGCGTTTTACAAATTCGCTCCTGCTGTCACGATTCCAAAACATGAACGTGCCGCCCATTATGATAAGCTCGCACTTGTCTGTCACATGGCCTGTTGCATGTAGTTGTTTCAGTCTGTTCTTCACCTGCATATATGGGTCAAAATTATTTCTTAATGCACGGAGCGTTGTCGGCTCGGTTCCTGTGTATGCCTTTGGGCTGCCTTTACCCTGCGGACAGTAAATACATTTGCCTGGACATGTGCTGCCTTTTTGCATCCACATAACAGCAATGTTAGCAACCCCTGAAGCAGTCCTCACGTGCTTTATTTTCAATAGTTGTCTATATTTATCTGGCAACAGCGCCGCTATATCAGAATTTTTTATAATATTGCCGCTTCCCATTCGCTTTGACACAATCAGCTTCTCTTTCTCAAGCTGCTCTGCGGTCTTTATACTTCCATCGCGGATTTTTTCTGCAAGGATTTTTGCAACTGATTTCATAATCAATAATCAGCAAACAAATCTTTATTAATCACAAATTATAATTTATTCATGTGATGAAATGGTTTACCAGATAAGCCCATTGGAAGCTGAATTAATATTCAAGCTCATTCTTGCCGCTATTTTGGGTGGAGTGGTAGGTATTGAGCGCGAGCTACATTATAAGTATGCGGGGCTGCGGACGCATGCGCTTGTATGCATGGGTTCTGCACTTTTTGCAATAATTTCCATTTCTGTAACAGGTAGCCAGGTTGATGCCTCGAGGATTGCAGCCGGTGTTGTGACAGGGATAGGATTTCTAGGTGCAGGAACAATATTCTTCGCAAAAAATAAGTTGCATGGTCTGACAACTGCTGCCAACTTATGGGTGCTTGCTGCTATAGGTATCGCGACCGGTATTGGAATGTACGCTGCTGCAATAGCAGCGACTGTTATAGTGTTTCTTGTTCTTTTGTTTGGGCATGCCATAGAAAAAAAGGCGCTTAAAAAAAAGATGTAAATTAAAGGGAAAAAAATAAAATCAGGTGGCAAAACAATATCGCCACCCTATCTGTAAAGAAATAATTGCTATTGATTTCTCTCTATTCTTCTTTATCTTCATTATCGCTTTCTTCTTCACTGACTTCGTCTTCGCTGGTTTCCTCTTCTTCGCTGCTTTCATCGCCGCTGTATTCGTCTGTTGTTTCTTTGCTGTCTTCTTTGTCGCCTGATGATGAACCGACTATGTCTGCTATTGCGAATTTCCTTGCAACTTCCCTTATTTTTATTTTTACTTGATCGCCTTTGTTTGCATTCGGGACGAATATGATGAAATTCTTCACTTTTGTTATGCCGTCACCCTTTGCGCCGACATCTGTTATTGTGACATCGTATTCCTCGCCGACATTGACTGGCGGTTTCTGGAAGTCACGACTTTCATCACCATAGCCACCGCCGCCATATGAACTGCGTCCGCCAAATCCTCTGTCCCCAAAACCGCGATCTCGGTTGCCGAAGTTGCGTCCACCTCTCCTTTCGTACATTCTTCACACCCCCTTTATTGTTCAATCTGGTTATCAGAAAAAGCAGGCCTGCAAGAACTCTCTGTACAAATAATAATAAAGACTTACCTTACCTTATCTTTCCCTATCTAACCTTGCTAAAAATATTTTGAGTGGGAAAGTATTTAAGTTCTAAGAATATTGCCTCTTTCCCATCCTCTTAATCATTTTCATGTTAGCGTCAAAATCTGTGTCAGTCTGCGACTTCAGCTGTTCTGCAAGCTTTTTCGAGCCAAGTATCTTTTGTAGTGTTTCAATAGAAGACTTTTTGATGTCAAGCAATGACCTGATGCTGTTTTTGTACAGCAGTCTTGCCCTTACGCGGCCAATCCCTTTCATTGCCACTAATCTCAACAATTCCTCTTTCGCGCCGTATTTTATCCTCAATCGCAGCTTGCTGAATTTGCCTGCTGCTTCCTTCTTTTCAAGAAGTCTTGCCATTTCAGACGCAGCGTACAGAAGCCATTCTGCATTCGTTGTCTTGGCATATAGCTCGCCAGGAGCAATGCCATATTTCTCAAGAAGTTTATCTTCCGTGATTTCGTTTGCCCAGTCAATAAACATGAGCGATGTCTTGAATATATCCAAGAATTCCTCATAATCATAATTCCATGGATCAGGCGTTTCAATCATTGAATTCATAAGCTCTTCTTCAAGAAAATCATCTTTTTGTTTTGCCCTGAGAAGTGGCATTGATTCTGCGCATGAATTTATTGACATAAACATTTTAAGTTCGTCTGTTTTTCCTTCATGAATGCTGTTTATTATTTTATGTGCAGACAACGGATCTAGATAAAGTTCTGAAACACGCTTTCCAATGTCTGTTGCTTTAAGCTTTTTGTCAGCTGTAATGTCAAACGCAGGAACGAATTCTTTGCCGTAAGCAGTCGAATCAAAGTTACTTTCTTGAATTTTTATGAAACCATATGATTTGAGCTCGATCAGAATATTTTCCAGTTTGTCTGTAACCTCTTTCATGTCGCCATACTGATGGGCAAAGAATGTTTTTGAAAATACAGATTCCAAACCGCTCATTCTTTCTGTTCCGGATGCAATCAACGCAAGTGTGTAGAACCTTAACATAGGCTCTGTGGCCAGCTTCGAATATATCGGCTCTGGCTTGCCTGAGATATATCTTTCTGCAAGTTCGTCTGCTTCGTTCTGTGTTTTTGCTATGAGAATTGCCTCGCCATCTTTGTCATATTTTGGCCTGCCTGCACGGCCAGCCATCTGATGAACGTCAAGCACAGGCAGATAATCAATGCCGTAGTTTCCATATCTCTTGACATCGCGCACAACAACCCTCCATGCTGGGAGATTCATGCCAAAGGCAAGTGTCGGCGTTGCGCAGATAATCTTGATAAATCCAGACCTGAAGTTTTCCTCTATGAGAGCACGCTGCTTTGCAACAAGCCCTGCATGATGAAATGCAGCTCCGTTTGCAACAATGTCTGCAAGTCGCCTGCACTGCTTTGTTGGCGTGCTCAGGCTTTTCAGGACCTGCAGGGAAATTTTTTTCAGTTTATTTTTTTCGTCCTGCGTCAGAAGATGGACAATTTTTTTGCCTATCCTTTCTGCACTTGCCTCTGCGCTGCGCCGTGTTGATACAAAAACAAGCGCCTGCTTACCTTTTTTCAGCGTATCGGATGCAAGAAGTATTTCTGGTTCTCCACTTCCCGGCAATTCACTCTTGCCTTTTTTTTCTATATCCAGTGTGTTTGGGTGAAACGTTCCATAATAGAGCTTCACTGGTCTGTAATCGCTTTCAATTAGTTCGGCGTGCAGCCATTTTGCAATTTCTTCTGAATTTTTTATTGTTGCAGATAATGCTATTATCTGGCTTTTTGTCATCGCCATTAGCTGTGTGAGAACCATTTCAAGTGTCGGTCCTCTTGAAGCATCATTGAGCAGGTGTATCTCATCGCATATTATAAGGTTTATGCTGGAAATCCATGAGACATTGTGGCGAAGTAATGAATCAACCTTTTCATTGCTTGCGATTATCAAATCATAGTTACCGAGCCACTCGCTTGCTGTGTCATAATCGCCAACAGAAACAGCGATTTTCATGCCAGTGCTTTTGTATCTTTCGTTGAATTCATAATATTTTTCGCTTGCCAGAGCCTTCAATGGAACGATATAAAGCGATTTGCCGCGTTCAAGAAAATTTTTTAGAAATGCCATCTCTGCTATGAGAGTCTTGCCGCTTGCTGTTGGCGATGCCACAACAAGGCTTTTGCCTTCAAGAAGTCCGGCCTTAACAGCAGCCTGTTGTGGAGGGTTTAGTGATTCAAAACCATTGTCCCTGAAGATATCAGCAATATTTTTCGGCAGTTCAGTAATTTTCATGCTGATAAATCTTATGCAAGAATTTTAAAGTGATTTTTTTTCTGCAATGCTATATAAATACGGAAATAAAATAGATTTATCATGAAAGGAATCAGCCCAATGATAACAGGCGTTATATTTGTCCTTATAACTATCATAGTTGCCACGCTTGTAGCTGGATGGATTTCTTTATTTTCCAAGGAAACAGTTGAAACGTTGCATGATACGTCAAGACAGAAAATGAGTTGTCAGCAGGCAGGAATTTACATCGACAAAATAGTTTATGATTGCAACTACAACTGCATAACAGCATACCCGTATATGATTAATGCAACAATAAGGAACCCAGGCTCTGTAAGTCTCGGCGTTTCAAAAGTCAACACTTTGCTTGGCAACGGCGACACTATCGGTTTCGAAACATCGCAAAACATCATAGAACCAGGCAGCAAAGTTAATGTAGGCTTCAATGATATTTTGATTTATTCAGAACCGAAAATACCAATAAGCATCATAGGCACACCTTTTGAAAACGATTCATGGACTGTTGGCTTGTGGCATTTCGATGAAAGCGGAAATATTGCCATTGATTCAGCTGATGGAAATATCGGACATGCAATTGACATGAAAGACGGCAGCGGCCCGACAGTTGAAAATGGAAAATTCAATTCAGCAAGAAAATTTGATGGCACAGGCGATACAATAATCGTTAATGACAGCAAAAGTCTGGGCATGAAAAACAACATGACTATTGATCTGTGGATCAATCCATCTTCTTTATGTGACGGTCACATCGTCAGCAAGAACATGTCATATTCACTGAGCTGCCAGAATGGATATATAATTTTCGATGTGTATAGCAGATTAAATTCCAGGTCTTTGCAATCATCCCAGCAGGTTGACTCAGGCAAGTTCAGCTACATAACAGCAACGTACAACAGGTCTGAAATGAAGATATATATCAACCGAACAGAAGTCGGAAGCATTGAATTCACAGAAGAAATAAATGTAACAGCAAGCAACCTGACAATAGGCTCATTCGAGAACAGCAGCTTCTTTTCAGGCACGATTGACGAGCTGAGAATTTCAAATTCAACAAGAGTAGTTGAGAAATCTACCGATAAAATAGAGTTATTTTACAGTATTTCCCAGCCAAATATAAAATACGTCAGGATTTACAATTCAAGCGGACTTATGGATATCGATGAAACATGTAAAACAAATCCATGTGATCTATTAAGTAATTCCTGGCCAGATTTGCCTATTGGCGAATACAAAATTGAAGTTGAGGACTCAGATGGCAAAAAAACAGAAAAATGGTACCCATATCAGCCAGGCAGTCAATGCCTCTCGTCTAATGAGATAGACAAAATAATTATAAGCAGCCCTGACTGTCCGGCAGCATCTTCCTCACTTGAAAATATGTTTATAGATTTTCTGCATTGCTATAGCTAAACAAGAAAAGAATCTCTATATTATTTTTCTTGTTTGCTATATGCGAAGCAAGTTACTATATCATGACTATTTACTTGCTTCACAATATAATCCGTAATCAAAATCGTATAAATGTAAACAAGACTATCAGCACAACGAACAGCGCTGCCCATATACCCTTGTTCCATGCAAATATTTTTGAGCCGTCAAGTGGAGGAACAGGCAGAGAATTGAACAGCGCAAGGAAAACATTTATTGAAAAGCCAAGTTCAAACAGCTGGGATGGAGAAAAGAGATTCATTGCCAGAAATGCTGCAGCAAGAATGACGTTTGTAAGTGGACCTGACAGTGAAATAAGCCCGTATTTTTTTATTGCTATTTTCATGTTCTCAATCCTTTTCGAATAAATCATCACAGCACCAGGCGCTGCAAAGACGAAGCCGAAAAATGACACGCCAAGCGCAAGTATAATTCCTACAGGCCATATTTTGAACTCTGCTGCATAACCAAATCTCTTTGCAACAAGCCTATGACCAAGCTCATGAAAAATAAATCCGATTGAAACTGTTATGAATGACATAAGAAAAATTATAACTATTTCATTCATGCTTGTTCCGAATATGTTCACACTGAATCTTGCAATCGTGAATGCCAATGCAAGAGCAATTGCTGCGACTGATATATGCAAAAATTCTTGTTTTCTCATGTTATTCTCTTCCATTACTATTATCATCGCCTTTAATATTTATTCGTCAAAAATATTTCGGAGGCTAGGCTGGGTCGGTGGCGGGGGCCTGTAACCAGAAATCCGCCTTATGCTGGAGCTGAAGCCTGCAGGCGGCAAGCCGTGCATTCAGGAACCATGAACAAAGCTGAGAAACTCGGCTCCATGGGATTTTGTGTGTGATGAACCGGGTGAGGCTGGGAACAGTGCAGCCCTAAGTTGTGCAGAAAGTGCTCATGAATCACCGGGCGGAGCAATGTTTATGGGCAAATCTTGTCTGTATTGTTTGTCCACTGCGGGTGTGCCTCCACTTTTTTGTTGCATAATGTCAAAAGGAAATTTGAAATGTTTTGGAACCTCTTAGGTGCTGTTTAGCCTCTTTTCTAGAAGGTCGAAAATTTAAAGCAATTCGGAAAAGTCAAGGTCAATTAGCTACTTTTTGTAAATCTATGATAACCAGAAATGATTATACATGATAATATGTATAAAACTATTATTTCAATTATTATTCCAATTAATCCGTAAATCAGAGAAATATTCATCATAAGTAAAAAGAAACCTAGAATCCAAAAAACATATCCAAAAAATGCTGTATAAACTGGCTGTGGACATGGCGCTTGAACGCAAAAATAGGCAGGTTGTGAACCAATATAACTAATGACAATAAGAACCACTAACACAAAAAAAACTATAATTTTCAATTTAGTAACTCTAAAAAAATCTTTTAGATTCATAATGGTGTTTAGGTTTATCTTATATATAAACATATCGAAACTTCTGGTTGAGTTGAAACCATTATGTGAGACTACTTCTGATTGAAACAAACAACAATTTACCTGAGTAAATCAAGGATATGCCCTGTTTATTACGCGCGGGAATGGCGTGGCATCGCGTATATGTTCTAATTTACATATCCAGCGGACAAGGCGTTCGATGCCTAAGCCAAATCCAGAATGCTGGACAGAGCCGTATTTTCTCAGGTCAAGATACCAGTCATAACTGGCAAGGCTTTCATTCATGTTTTTCAGACGCTGGACAATCTTTTCATAATCTGTCTCGCGCTCGCTGCCACCTATTATTTCGCCAAAGCCCTCTGGCGCAAGCATGTCATCACACAGAACCGTTCTTGGATCGTCAGGGTTCTCTTTCATGTAAAACGCCTTTGCCTCAAGCGGATAATTCACTATAAAAATAGGAACAGTTTCCTTTTCTGTAAGCAGTCTCTCGTCCTCTGTTCCCAAATCATCGCCAAATTTTATTTCTGAGCCAAGTGACTGAAGAATTTCTATTGCATTCTTGTAATCTATGCGCCTGAACGGCGGTTTTATTTTTTTCAATTCCGAAGGTTCTCTGCCAAGCAGCAATAGCTCGCTACTCATCCCAGCAACTTTTTGACATATGTGAGAAACAAGCTCTTCCTGTATTTTCAGGTTTTCTTCATGTCCCAGCCATGCCATTTCAGGCTCAAGATGCCAGTATTCAGTCAGATGGCGTGTAGTTCTTGATTTCTCTGCACGAAAAGATGGAGTGATTGCATAAACGCGCTCAAGGCCGAATATCATTGCCTCCTGATAGAGCTGTGCTGACTGGCTCAGATAGGCTTTTGTATCAAAATACTTGAATTCAAACAGTGTTGAGCCGCCTTCAGTTTGTCCGGAAACTATGATAGGCGGTGTTGTTTCAATGAATTCGTTGCTGTCAAGCCATTCGCGTGCGCTTGCAAGAACAGCAGCTTTAACCTTCATTATTGCATTAATCCTGCGCGAGCGTATCCACAGGTGACGCTTGTCAAGCAGGAATTCTGTGCTCTGGTCTTTTGTAATAGGAAAAACATCAGCCTTCTGGTAGACGGTCAGTTGTGTGCCTTCTATCTCATATCCTGTAGGCGCCCTTTCATCTTTCTTGACAGTGCCGGTTATCTGCACGCTTGATTCTATTAGCAAATCCTTGGCTTCATTGAAGTGCAGTGAGCCTTCTTTGAACGTACATTGAACAATTCCAGACACATCACGAACAATGACAAATGCAACGCCCTTGC
>JAZDJX010000015.1:0-4881 GCA_043803505.1 Candidatus Aenigmatarchaeota archaeon
GGTGCCTACTATATGCTTGCAGAAGGTGTTTCGCAAGGCACAACGAAACAGGTTACAAGTGCGAATTATACATTTACATGCCCTACTGTCGACCTTGCAAACATCATAGTAACAAGAGACAGATTCATAGAGAACCAGAAAAACTACAAATCTGTAAAGGATAAGCTCAGTACTTTAGTTAAAGATGAAGCAAAACGACTCGAGAATCAGCCATGCTATGATGCAGTAAGTACAATACTGACAAATGTTTCAGCTCATATAGATTATCTAAACAGCGTCATAAATTCACCATTTGTTGACAGCGCGAACGAGGCAAAAGGAAGAACATCGACAATTGACTCGTATACCAAAGGGCTTGCTGACACGTACTGCCTTGGTGCAAAAGGCTTTCTTAAAATACAATCAGCCGACGCGCAGCAGCAGGTAAGAAAAGGTACAAAGGCAAAAGTAATGGTTAGCATTGAAAATATCGGTGAATTGCCATACTATGGCATGGTGCAGTGCGATTTCACGACGCCTATAAGGACAAGAGAAAAAGACAACTCAACATGTGCACAGCTTGAGCCTGGTACTACACAACAGTTTTCATTGTTACATCCTGTAAACATGACAGGCAAATGGAATGTTACATGCTCTGCTTATGCATCAATAACACCTGACTGCGTGCCAACATTGCATGATACAGCAGGGCTTGGCGCATTTTCTGTTTATGAGGATACATGCTCAGCAAAGATAACGAAAATATCATGCTCTTACAATGACAGAACAAAACGGTATATTGTTTCACTTGATGCCAGCTGGGCAGGCGGGGACCATGCCAATGCAATCATCGAAGGTGACACAAGCAAGAAGTTTTCTGAGCCGTTCAATTATTCGACAATTCTTTCATCAGGCGGAATGAAGAACGTGGATGTACAGGTACATGATGAAGATGACAAGATAATATGCAATGACAAAAAAGAAATTTACTGCACAGAAGGAGACACATCAGGCAATATAGCAGATGTAACAAGAAAACTCAGCAAAAGGGTTAGAACAGGCAACGTGACTGTCGAATTTGATGTGATGCCATATGCAAACATGCCGTTTATACTTGTTGAAATGCTTGAAGGTGAGATTTCAGATTGGCACACAACAGGTAATGCAACCAAGGTTTCATTCAATGCTATCGGAAGCGAGACTATTGATGGAAAACAATTCAATAAATATTCATGGGCATTCAATCTCACGAAAAGCAGAGATGCATCCATAGTCTATACAACAACATTAGAGGATGGTATATATGAGTTTTCATATAAAGCAAAAATGCTTGACAAGGAAGCAAATGATTCCCTGACAGTGTTTGCAACATCATGCGACCAGATCAATACAGTCATCGCCGTTAAAAATAAGGAATGCAAAGAATTTACTACATCATGCAACGTGCCTTCAGGATGGCGCATAGTTGCTTCATGTCCCAAGGAAGAGGGTGGCATAAACCTTATATGGATAATAATAGTTATTGTCGCGGTTATTGCAATAATATTGTTAATTTATTATTTCAAGAAAAGAAAAGAAGAAAACAAAAGTTTAATCGGATTCGGAAAATGATAATAACTAAGGTGATAAAATATGAAAGGGTTTGAACTTGCAAGCAATGCCATAATACTTATTGTAATTTGTATAATTATAGCAGCAACAATGATTTCATACATCATGCTGCAGTCCTATCAGCAAGAAAGAAAAACAAAGGCTGAAATGGTTTTCAACGAGTTATGTACAGAATACAGCTCTGCTGGATGCGACTGGAAACTTACAAAATCAGAAAGTTTTGACGCTTTCTACAATGCATGCAAGACTATGTATGGAGAAAATGAAGGCAAATATACATGCCTGAACAGATATTGCTGCCAGATGAAGCAGCCAGTGCCATGCGATGCCCAGTGTGGAATATGTGCTGGCATTGAAAAAATGGGACTGTCAACGTCAGAATGCTGCAGTGATTATAAAAATACTTGCGCTGATATGTGTAGCACATGTTCAGCTGGAGTATGATTCAGATTTAGTCATGTTATACAGAGCATATAATTTTATATCAAAAATCTTTCATGTTCTTCATCAAGGTCTATGAAAGAATCTGCTGATTCCTTAAGTTTGGATGATGTGCTTCTGCCGAATGCCATCACTTCAATGCGGCAGCCTGATGACCTGCGCAAGTGCTCGACAAGAGGGATGAAGTCGCCATCTCCAGATACAAGAACAATTGTGTCAAGCTTGTTTGAAAGCTCTATAGCATCCATTGCTATACCGACATCCCAGTCGCCTTTTTTTGTACCACCGTAGAATACCTGCAGGTCTTTTGCTTTTACTTCAAAGCCGATTTTTTCAAGCGCTTCGAAAAAGCTTCTCTCACTTCCAGGAAGCGCGTTATCATGTCCCTTATCACTTTTATCAGCCCTAATGACATATGCTATTGCCCTGATAAGGCTGCGCCTGCGAAGAGCATGTTTCATAATAGAATTAAAATTTATTTTTGCCTTATAGAATTGCCTTGCAGAATAGTATAGATTCTGAACGTCAACAAGCACACCGACTCTCTGGTTTTTGTAAATGCTCCCTAGTGAAGATTTCATATTAAATTTATTGATTTCGCAATTTAAATATTTCTCTATAGGAATTAACATCATGCGAGGGTAGCCAAGTCATAACCCTTTTTGCTTGCACAGAGCAAATCGACGTGCAAAACACGTCAAGATGATTTGTGTTAACGGAAAAAGGGCTACTTGAATGGTCAAACTAGCTGACTAAAGGCGCAAGTGTCTTGTGTTGATTGCGATACTCAAGAATTATCAGGCAGTTATATAATGACAAATGACTCCTGAGTTATCTTGTCGGTTAGTCCGTTCGCAGGTTCAAAACGGCTTTTCTTTGAAAAAGAAAACCCGGGAAAAGAAAATGTCGGGAAATTCCTGCCCCTCGCATTAAAAAATAAATTGAAATTGCAAAAAAATTTCAATTTACCCAGAATTATTTCTTGTAAGTAATTCTTGTTGCATGTAATTGTCTTTTTAAAGATAATTACAAAATTGTCCTGTAATACTGCTATATTTTGTGGTGTGGGGGCGTTCATATGAGATTGTACTGCGAGACTGTTGTGCAAGATGTTCTTCCTTCACTGAGAGCAATGCTTGCAAGGGAACTCATAAGTGAATATAAACTCAGCCAGAACGAAGTTTCAAAACTTTTGAATGTGACGCAGGCCGCTGTTTCACAGTATCTGCGCAGCATACGAGGCAATAACAGAAAAATTCTGGAAAATGGTGCCATATATAGTGAGATAAAGTCTCTATGCCAGAAAATTTATAGCAAAGAGCTTGATAAAGGCCAGCTTGCTTCTGAATTCTGCAGGGTTTGCAGAGTCATGTCATCTGTAAAAAACACCAGTCAAAACAGCGACCAAAACAACTGCGAATTTCACAACGATTCAACTGAAAATAAAATTGCTGAAAAATTAGCCTGATACATGATAATTTTGAAAATATAAGTGATATTTTTTCTACTGATTCTTGTTTTTCTGCAGCCTTATCAACACATACGAAAACAAACCGGCTATATTCGAAAATATGAATGCACGTAAGAATTCAAGGGCGACCCATACTTCAAATGCTACAATAGCAGGAAGCCACTGCATATAGGTTTTCATCATCGGAAAATTTTCTACAAAATCAGAAATTTTGTCCTTTATCATTTCTTTTGTGGCAACATCTCCGGATTCTATGGGCACAGAAATCATGCCCATTGTCATCTCGGTGATTTCTTCCTTAAATGATGACTGGTAGGATTCAAGACCTGATGCGACAGAAAAAAATATCCCCAGTGCAACCAGAATATTTGTTATCATCAGGATTTTGCTTACTGAGTTAGATCCCACTCTGAAGTGTATCCATCGTTTAAGCTCCTTGCCATATGTGTTCGATAGAGGAATGATGTAAGCAGCGGATATAATTATCGCAATTGACAGGAATATGCTTGCAACAGATGCGTTCATTACAAAAAGTATGAAAACAACAGAAACAGAGCTTATCAGCCCGATTTTATAGTTGCTTTTATAATAACCATAGCTGCTCAAGAACGAAAATCCGAGAACAAGCATCACAATTGCTAAGAGAACTGTAAAGACAGATGTAACAGCTGCATTGAATGCCTGGATAGGCGAGCCCTGTACGAGCGCTGATTTGAAAAGACTGTTCTGCATGTTCACAATGGTTCCTGTTGAAAATCCGCTGATTTTCATCAAAACAGCAAACAGAATTACCGATACAACAAAGCCTGCTATTGCTATTTTCTCTCTTCTTTCGATTTTTTGTGCCTTTTTAATTTTCATAATATTTTTTGCTATTGGAATTATTTAAACGCCCCTGGCGCGATTCGAACGCGCGACCCCTTGCTTTCAACCTGACACAGTCATCATTGCGCTTCAACAGCGCTCTGTTCACCTCCATGTCAGATAGGAGGCAAGTGCATAATAACCCAGAACAAATTTCTTGGGTATCTATCCAAACTGAGCTACAGGGGCACGATATGTAAATAACACAAAGAAATTAAATAGTTATTGCAAGATTTTTTCCATAACTTATCTTCTTTATATTATGGCATGCTGCAATGTCCTTTTCAATGGCTTTGAATTTTTTTGGCAGCATTGCTTCACTTACTTCTGCTCTGAGAGATAATCCGCGCTCTTTCTTTTCCTTCCATATAAGACTGTTCAGGTTTGAAATATCTTCTGTTGTGAACATCATTTTTTTCCTTCCCAGAAGCTTCGGAAAACTTTCATTGTGAATATTTTTCCCCCATATATCATCATAAAGTTTCTGTGCAATAAACGGCACTATCGGTGCCATG
>JAZDJX010000016.1:0-3302 GCA_043803505.1 Candidatus Aenigmatarchaeota archaeon
TGACGTGTAAAGCACGTCCAGCCGTTTTGACAATGACAAATTATTGAGAAATCGGGAGGTCGTGGGTTCGATCCCCACCTTCGGCATTTAGTCTCGAATTATTATGTTCGATACTCACAAATCTTTTTATTCAAGGGATTACAAATATGAATATGGAAAAAGACGGCATTAGTTTTATTTTGCCTTTAATTCTCATATTTTCAGTAATCACGATATCAGGATGTTCAGGGCAAGAACAGGACCAGAATCAAACCATTGCACCGACCGATCTCGCCATAGTTCCATATGACTTCGAACAATGTACTGTTGACGATCCTTGTGCGGTTCAGGTGGCTGATGCATTTGGTGGAACAGAACCCTATACATTTCAATCTGATTCTTTTGCAACAGGAGCCCCGCCCATGGGCATGACAATTGGCATGGATGGTTATCTCTCAGGTACACCTTCACTGGAAGGCAATTATAACTTTGGTGTATGTGTAAAGGATGCAACAAGTACATCAAAATGCACACAGACAACGGTAATAGTATATCCGAAAGAAGAGATAGTAGAAAATAATCCACCGGCTAACGTGCCAGCCAATCCACCAGTTAACAATCCGCCTGCAAACAATCCACCACAGGCAACTCCAGATAATGAAGAAACAGCTGTTGTCACATTAGATTCTGCGGCGTGTACTCTGGTAAGCAAAAGAGAAATACCGCTTGGGGGCGTTCGTCAGGGAACATCTATAACTGAATATACTTTTCGTGTTACAGCATCAGGTACTGTGAAGGGACCTGTCGGAGCTGGAATACAATTATCTTATTCCCCAGACGAAGAAACACTCATATCAGACACTGATGGCGTGCTGAGCACAACATCATGGACCGGGGGATTGAACACACGTATAAGCACATTACATACCATACGCCGTGCAGCTGGCGAGCCCGCAGCAACAAACTGGCAGCTTGACGGCGGCCAATATGTAGTCCAGAGCGATCCTGATTGGAGCCTGTTTGAAGGTGCAACTTTCTACATCACTGCCAAGGCAGTTTATACGAATTCATATGGCTCATACATCCAATCCACAGCTCAAAGCAATGCAATTACATGTCCAGCATAATTCAAACATTTATTTTAGCAATAACTTATTTTTCGGCATCTAACTATTTACTTAACCCCATCATCGGCATTGAATAGTGGCTCAATGCCACTTATAAAAAGTCTATTTTTCAAGTATTATTAGGTGTGGTATACGAAGAAAACCAATCAGAATATTTTATTTATAGTCGTCTTAATTATTGCGGTTTTTGCTGGAGCAATGGCTTTACAAAATTCGTCCCGTCCGGGGCCAACAGGAACCCAAGATCTGTTGCTTAATACACAAGACCTTCAGCAACTTGGAATGACAAGCGATCTTAATACACAAGACCTTCAGCAACTTGGAATAACGAGTGGAACTAATTGCCAAACAGATAAAGATTATACAAATATTGTAGATTCATCACTGGGGCAATATAGCATCTGTATCTACAAAATTAGCAGCTCGAATGATACCCAAGTAATAATTGAATTGCAGAAATTTGCAAATTACGAAGCCCTAAATGGCTCATATCAATATGGTTCCCTGCACTTGTACAGTGTCGAAGGACTTATAAGCGAGAATGATTATGGTGATCAGAGCAGATTTCGTGTCAACAATGTGAATGATTATGGGGGTCAGTACAATGATCCAAATGTTTACTATTATCATCTCTGGATTTGCAAAGATGAATACCTCATTCACATTACTTCTAAAGGAAGCAAGGAAGCTGAAGGGTATGTTGCAAGCATAGGGCGACAAATCTTGTCGAAATTCGAGTAAAAATAAGCATCTAACTATTTACTTAACTTCACCTTCGGCATTACATCTTAATCCTTTTCAAAAAGGTTCTGTAGCATGCCTGGATTCCATGTGCCAGCAGGACAGTTATCAAAAAGCTCACCGGTATCATTACCAACATACCGGGTATATCGAGAGCATACCAAGCACCGAGCACGAAACAATTATTTTTGGCAATGACGCAGGAAACCATCTGCGAAACAGCCGGCTGCAGCAGATAGGCAAATAGCGAACCATACGAGATGAAGGCTGCAGCTTTTCTTATTTTATTCATGTGTAGGAATATTCGCAGCGAGAGCAGGCATGCTGCTATGGCAAACGCGCTTCGCATGACCAGGAATAAAATCGTGTTTGTATAGGTTGTTGGAGTTTCTGGTATGATTAAAACCAAATACCCCAAAAGCAGCGTAAATACAATCAAGCCTATGGTCTGTTTTTTTAGCAAATCGTATATGCGGTCGAGATTATTTCCAGCAATAGTTCCTGCATAAAATACCAGCAGGTAAGCAGCGAATTTCCATTCCAGCCGCAGCGGCGAATTTATTGTCCAGAGTAGCACAAGAAGCAGGAAAATGAAAATTACAGCAAAGAGCCTTCTGACATCTGATTTAATTAACTTGTATATGGCAAGGAAAAGCAAAAAATAGACAAGCAGGTGTACAACGTACCACATATGAAACAGGTTTAATGTGCCTGACTGGAGAACATGGAAAATACTGAGTCCGATGGCATGGTAGATGTATGCCTGTGTCTGACCTCCAAAAAGCACAGCATAAAGGACAAGCATCAGGAGAAACGGAATATATATGTGTAAGAATTTGTTCTTCAGGAACTTTTTTGTAGAGTGCCTTTTAAGGGACGGCAAAAAAAGTATGCCAGCTACAAAGAAGAAAGCACCGAGCAGATAGGTTCCAATGGTCCACAGCTGATTAGGATATGCCGTGTTCAGGTTTGCATGAAAGATGAACAGGAGAAACAGCGCTACAACACGCAGGATATCCAGCTCGAAGCATCTTTCCATATCTATTGATAGTAACAGCAAATTCTAATGGTTTCTATCAAATACAGTAATTTAAAAAGACTCCAAACAACCAATATGATAGATGAATTGATAGTTAGTGAAGTGATTTTATGGCAATACCAATCGTCGTTTTGAATTTCGTATTCAGCATGGTTGTTTCTACTATAATAATATATATCGTAACGAAAATACTTGGCGAGAAAGAAGGATTGGGAACAGCTGTCTTGACAGCTTTGATTGGCGCTATAATTTATACCGGAGCGTATTTCTTCCTTGGTACTGGCCTCTTGGCAGCTGTAGTCGGAGGCATAGCATGGCTCATCGCGTTGGGAAGCCTATACAAAATTGGCTGGCTCAAGTCGCTGTTGATAGCAATCGTAGTGTGGATTGTTATAAGCCTACTAAGCTTCCTTCCG
>JAZDJX010000017.1:0-4894 GCA_043803505.1 Candidatus Aenigmatarchaeota archaeon
GCTGTCCTTACATTTGCCTTGACAGCAACAGACATTCCTGCATAGCCAGCTAATGCTGATAAGAACGCGCCCAATATGAATGTGACAGCACCATTGACTCCAAGAAAGATCCAGAGCAATGCAGCAACTATCACACTGAACACTGCGACTGTTTTATACTGCCTTTTCATGTATGCCTTGGCACCCTCTTCGATGGCAGCAGCTATTGACTGCATTTTTTCTGTTCCTGCAGGCTGTTTCATAACCCACAATGCCATAACAACAGAAAATACAATCGAGATCAGGCCAATAAGAAAAATTATCAACAGCATTATAACCCTCTTCATTCACTGCCGATAAATCAGCTAGCATAGATTAAATTGAATATTCTGCCAGTCGTTTCGGCGTTTAGTTTTTTTATCAAACATCTCCTTCATGATTCATCTGACATCATCCTGCGATGAAATGCAGAGCAATTTCTTTCCCCTAGTGATATATTATTCAATCGCAATATACTTTTTCTGCCTCAGTCTGATAATTTTAATTTCACAGGCTTTTAAGCTTTTGATAAGCTTTCTGTCATTTGTCGCAACAATAACATTATGCAATTTTGCGTAATTTAATATAGCTTTGTCAGCACTTTCTTTTGTCTCCAGCACTTTCACATCATTCTTTCTTGCAAGTTCAAGCGCTATTCTTGCATTTCCTGCTGAGCGGCTGTGCAAAACAGCAATCTTTTCTAGTTCATCCATGCATGAACTGAATGTGAAAAATTCTGGGCTGAACCTCTTCATGTGCTCGAATATGTCCACCCTGAACTGCGCAGGCACCATGAGCATATTCGTGTCAAGGATAATTTTTTGTTTCATGAATACAACTATGCCTTAAAATATAAAAACTTCTGATATGAAGGTATTAAGCTGAAGAATTTTTTATCGATATGGTCCGTTAAGGATAATAAAACGTTTTAATTTGATATTTTTTACCATTGACGGCTGTTATATCCCCAGATATGCACATTATACCAGCGAAACCACAACCAACATACTTTCTTATTGTTTTTGCCATTGATGACAATGAATCAGCATCGATATTAATAGGTTTATAATGTGCTGGCGTGGCTGCAAGTTCCTTATAACCGTTTACAAGACCAACTGATGTTCCGAATATACCAGTACGTCCTATAACTTTAGGACGTGTCGTTTCTGGCACATATTTTTTTGTTAAAACTGTCTTTCTTAAAGGAAGTTCTATAAAAGGCACCTCAATATAAAGATATTGCAGGTCATCACAACTTAGTTCAAAAGGAGTCTCAAAAATATGCTTATCTTGTGAAAAAACTTCAATACTCGGCTTATTTTTTATTGTAACCTTTATCATTTTTTCTGAAAAAGGTCCTTTAAAATATCTAAAAATATCTTTTTCCCAGTCATTTTTATACTGTGGCTTAAGCGATTCCAAAAAACTTAGAGCATCAGCATAGCCTTGAGGTAACTCAATATCACCATTTATTTTTAAATGAAGGCTTGAAGCGGGTATATTTGAAGCAGTCATAGTTAATTCTGATTTCCATTTTTCAACATCACTAGGGCTATCAAAATCTTGTGCTAAACAATTATCAATCATCGTTGTTATATCATCTGGCATTTTAATCTCCTATTCGATTTATATCAACATCAATTCAATCTTTATAAATCTTTCTATCATTACTACTTTCAAGATATAGTATTATCCTCTAAAAAATTATTCATGTGATTGTGTCATGAATCAGAAAGCGGAAAAAAAAAGAAGTAGAACTGCTAAGATATCTTAAATTATTCAAAACAGCCGATGAATTAATTATCGCACTTGAAAGAGATAAATCCGATTGTAATTTGAGAGGTGCAGCTGGCAACTTAGTTCTTGAATTATATAAGGCTAAATCTGAAACGAATACCATCCCTGGTGATCTTGCTGAAATGGCTGTATTATATGTATCTGGTGGAACACCCGCAGTTTGTAGTCGGTTAATAGATATTTATTTGGAGAATTAGCACATGTTATCAGAAATCAGGCGGCCATTTGCCAGAACTATCATAATGTTGCACTAGCTTGTCATTTGGGTCAAATAAGCTATAATCCCATCTTTTAACTCCCAACATTTCTCCCATTTCAGCACGCGATTCCCAATATAACTGTACAGAGCGTACTGCTTCCTTAACATTAGTAGCTGGCAGTATATCAAGAATGCTGCTAATCTCGTCATCACGATATTCAATAGTTCCTACCATCCTATACCTGATTGATTTAAACTTTTCTAGAATCGCCGTAGTGTTTTCATCACTTATTTCTCTTTGGTTTGTCATATTCATCTCGAATATAAATTAAAATTATTTAAATCTCCTAAATAATAATCATCAGAGCATTATGAACATCAAACGTGCTATATTGTGTGGTGCGCTGCTATGGGTGCTGATATTCTTTGAAGTAAGCATACTGATGTTCGGGCTCAATATAGACACATCATCAACTCTGTATTACCTGATTCATGTGGTTGCGCTTGCCATCCTTACAGTCATAGCATCGTTCGTGTATTTCACGAGTAAGACAGGAACAAAAGATGGATTTATTCTAGGTATATTGTTTCTGATAACAGGTGTTGTTCTTGACGCGCTAATCACAGTGCCTTTGTTTGTGAAGGACTATTCATTTTTCTTCAATATAGAAATGTTTGGCGGCTATCTGGAAATGATTATTGTTACAACCATCGTTGGCACATTCAAGAACAGGTTTGTCAGAACTAAGAAATGAATGTAACAGATACAAAAATTAAAAAAAGATTCAGACAATACAACTATATCCTGTTTTCCAGTCTAATTTTTCCATGCCATTGACTGTATATTTCTTAAAGCATGCCTGCACGCCCAGATCTTGCGTACAAATTCCACCCCACGCATGCTTCACATAAACATATGCCCAATCAGGATATAACCTACTGTTCTTTTTTGCTTCGGATTTGCTTACAATCTTAAATTTGAACCACTGATTCTTATTCATTGCACTTGTTGCTCCGCTACTTTCGGCAACCTTAGTCATACAGGCTGCTGCTGTGCCATCTGCAAGCATGGATGTAGCTTGGGCAAGTGCAGAAGCTATCCAGTCATATCCGGTCATTGCCTTTATTTTTTTCCACTGCTCCCCATATGAAAAGTAGTTCCAGTCTTTTGCATATACCTTTTTCGCACTTTCGACATCTAGTGTAGCGAGGCTTGCAATCAAACTCGCTGTTTGTGCTCCCATTTTGTTGTATTTTATCTGTTTTATCAATCCTGGACTTAAAGATACTTCAGTAACGACATCATTACCTTCACTATAGGGGGCGCTTACTTTGAGATTTCCATCAGACGCTGTTCTCCAAACTACCTGGCCTGTTACGGATTCTGTTGTTCTATCTTGCATTTGATCATAGAAAAACATAGATGCTACTATTACTACAGTTATCACACATAGTGGAATCATATTTAAAAAATAGTTATTCTTTTTATTCCTTTTTTTCATTCTTATGCCTCTTTTGTTATTTGTTCTTGCCGGTTATTAAATCTTTTTATTCGTTGCCAATTTATATTTTCGAGAAAAATTGCCTGCTCAATTCTACTTTCTGACTGTCTGTTAGATCTGACTTAAAAATCTCCATTGCCTCGCGGATGACATCAGAAGTTGTTGATGGCTTCTTTTCCTCAATGAGCTTCACTATTGCCAAAAGAACATTGTACTGCTCATTTTGCATAAAGCACACCCGAGCAAACCAAACCGTTTATTGTTATACTTTTCGTGCAAGCTCTTAAGATTTTCATGGACCGGGAGAGACTTTCTGCAGAGAAGTTGAATCTCTGGAAGTTGCAAAACAACTTCATTTTTCTTTCAACTTCATATGCCCTCGAACTCTCGACCTCTGCGTTATCAGCTTCACCTTTAGTATGACTAAATGTAGTGCTCTAACCAGCTGAGCTACCGGTCCTTAAGGAAAATATACTAAAACAAGAATATAAAAAGTAAGATAAAGGAAGATATGCTAAAAAAATCACTTCATGAATTCCTTCTTGAATTTTTCGTATAAGTTCTGTTCTGACAAATGGACAATCTTTGCAGGGTCGCCTTTTTCTATCATGATTCTGGTGCCTTTTTTCAGGTATTCACCCTCCTGCCCGTCAATTATCATCATGCAGTCGCTGTTTTTCAGCACAACCTCTATTTTCTTGTCAACAGGGATAATCATGGGCTTTATGTGCGAGAAAAATGGATAGAGCGGAACTATTGAAATTACTTCAAGGCTTGGATCTATAACCGAACCGCCTGCTGATGCGGAATATGCTGTTGAACCTGATGGTGTGGAAATCATCAATCCATCTCCCTTGAAGGTGAATGAAGAATTATCAATTTTGAATTCTATCTCAAGTATTTTTGATGGTCTTTTTCTTGTAAAAACAATCTCATTGAGGGATAGCGGATAGTATTTGTGCAAAATCCTTCCCAGATATTTCTTTATTTTTCCCTCCCTTACACTTGCACATCGCATCCGTATTTTGCTTACAACCTGATAATCTTTTTTCAGTATATTTTCAAGGTTTTTTGTAAGCTCCTTTGTTGTACATGAGCAAAGAAAGCCATGCCCCTCTATCTTGACAGGAAGTATAGGGACGCTCGTCTGATGCGCTGTCCGCAGAAAAGTCCCGTCGCCGCCGACTGTTATTACAAGGTCTCCGTCAAATTTTTTTATTGATGAGCCCCTCATTCTCAGCCTTGGCGCAGTTGACATGTCGAGGTGCACATCAGCCTTGTTCTTGAGGGTTTTTTCAAGACGCTTGGCTGTCCTTATGCCAATCTTATTCTGCTTTGCAACTATGAGTATTTTCATCTGTTTTCTCATTGAATCACA
>JAZDJX010000018.1:0-27064 GCA_043803505.1 Candidatus Aenigmatarchaeota archaeon
ATAAAGCTTCTTTTTTGATTCCATTGCAAGTATATTTGCCTCTACAACATCCTTTACATAGGTGAAGTCTCTTGATTGTGAGCCATCACCGTATATAACCGGTTGTTCATTTTTTTGCATTGCCCATAAAAATTGTGTAACAAGATTTGCAAAAATTCCCTTTGATTCCTCATTTGGACCATATACACTCATATATCTGAAACCAACTGTTTCTAAACCATATTCAATACTATAAAGCGCTGCAAGGTGTTCGTTCATCAGTTTGGATGATGCATAAAAATTAACAGGCTCTATTTTCATATCCTCACGTAACGGTGGATTAGCATTGCCATAAACAGATGATGTAGATGCATAAATTACACGTCTTACATTATTTTCTTTTGCTGCATTTAGAATATTAACAAATCCATCTATGTTAACAGAAAGTGCTTCCTTGAGGTTTTTTTTGAACATAGGTGATGAAGATGCAGCTGCCTGATTGAAAATAATATCGACATTTTTTGTAAGATCAAGCAAAAGGTCGGAATCTAGAATATTACCTTTTACGGTCCTTAAATTGTTTTTTATATTATGTAAATTTTTTTCAGTTCCAAGAGAGAAATTATCGAGAGCAATAACATCATAATCTGCTCTTACAAGTGCTCTAACTAAATTAGACCCTATGAATCCTGCACCGCCTGTAACAAGAATTTTCATACTTATCAATGAATGATAAACAACTCAAAGTTTAAGAAATTAATGGAGGTTTTTTTAAGCGTTATAATTACTATTATTAAAATTTCATGCCTTCTTTAGCAACTACCTTTTTTATGTTTTCGAGTATTTCTTCAGGTTCTCGATTACCGTCAATAACATAAGTTTCTGGAAAGAGACTTTTCAGGTTAAAGTAGTTCTTCCTTATCTGCTCGAATTTTGTTTCATCTTCAAAAATTTCAAGATGTGGTCTGGCGCGTTTTATTCTGTCAAGACAGATTCTTGGTTGTGTATCAACCAGAATTGTTATATTAGGCTTTCTGAAACCCAAATTAAGCTGCTGAAGCATTTTTGTAGGAACTTCAAGGCTTCCATAAGCAAGCGAAGATAACACATATCTGTCACATATGATAATCTTGTTTTTTTTCAGGTTTGGCTCTATTTCTGTTTCAAGATGATGAGCCCTGTCAGCAGCAAAAAGCATTTGCATGACATTAGGTGATGTCTTCCATTCACTGCGCAGGCACGCCTTTATCAGTCCTCCTATAAGACCGTCTGTAGGCTCTTTTGTCAGAATAGCATCTTTTCCTTTTGAGATAAAAAAATTTCTAAGCAATGTTGCTTGTGTAGTTATCCCGCTTCCGTCCAAGCCCTCAAATACAATAAATTTTCCTGGCATGATTACTTTTCTATGATAGAACATATAAATAGGTTTGTATAACGAGTGTCTCAAGAATGTTAGACAAAACGTGAGTCAAATAAACTAATATTTTGTTTATAAATAAGATATCTATTCATGTTCATTGTTATTTCTCGATTCCCATTCTTCAAATCTTTTCCATTCATCATTAACTTTTTTCTGTATTACATTTATTTCTTCATCTGTCAGATGATTGAATCTTCCCTGTGCTTTTAGATATTCTTCGATGTTTTTTCCGCCTGATCGTATGTTTATTGTCAATTTTCTGTTTTCTATTTCATAAATAACCCACATGCCTGTTTCTACGGCAAGCTTTGCCAATTTGATGGTCTGTGACGAGTCAAATTTCCATGCGAGTGGACATGGTGCATGTATATGAATAAATTTTGGACCGTTTATTGTGAGTGCTTTTTTTACCTTGTTATAAATATCCTTGGGATATGCCACAGAAGATGTTGCGACATATGATGCGCCCTGCACTGCCATCATCTCTGCTACGGGTTTTTTGAATGTCGTATTTCCAATACTTTTCTTTCCAGCAGGAGATGTTGTTGTCCATGCTCCATATGGCGTTGCCGAGCTTCTCTGAACACCTGTATTTGCATAGCATTCATTGTCATAACAAATATACAAAACATTATGACCCCTTTCTACCATTCCTGAAAGTGCCTGAAGCCCTATGTCTGCTGTGCCTCCATCACCTGCAATCACTATGATATTTGCATTCCTGTCAAGTTTTTTGCATGCAGCTTCTATGCCCGATGCCACTGCTGCTGCACATTCAAATGCAACATGTACATATGGCACTGTCCATGCACTATTTGGATACTGTGATGAAACAATTTCGCTGCATGATGTTGCGTTTGATATTATTGTATTTTTCCCTGCTGCGTTGAGAATTGGCCTCAGGGCTATTGGCATCGGGCAGCCTGCGCATGCTGTATGACCAGAACAAAAAAATGTATCCATTTTATTCTCACCCTAACTTTGAACCAAGCCAGTGAATACCAGTATCATTTTTCCTCACAATGCTGAAAACATGCTTTATATCAGCAGGTGTTGTATCACGACCGCCCAATCCTGTAATAAAACTGCAAACAGGATTTTTTACAGCAGCCTTTGTTTCAACATATAATGCACCCCCAATGCCTGGAGATATATCTTTTTCTATCACACCGACCGATTCTATTCCTTCAAGGACTTTTTTTATTTCTTCTGATGGAAATGGTCTAAAAGATCTAAGCCTCAAAATACCTATGTCTTTTATGTTTTCATTGCTGATTACATGTTTTATTGTACCTGAAACTGTTCCCATTGTTACAATAGCATGTTTTGCGTTATTCATGTTCCATGTTTCCATAACGCCATTTCCATAGCTTCTTGAAAATTTGTTTGCAAATTCATCATGAACATTTTTTATAATATCCTCTGAATCTTCTATTGCACGGTGCTGTGTTTCTTTGAATTCCTGATAATAGTCAGGTGTTGCGTATGCTCCCTGTGTTACAGGCTTTTCAGGGTTCAGTTCTACTTTTGGCTCATATCTGCCAACAAAGCCATTCAAAGTTTCAGGAATATCAACAGGCTCAAGAGTATGTGAAAGATAAAAGCCGTCAACACATACCATAACAGGAATCATTGTTTGCTCTGCTATCCTATATGCCTGTATTGTTGTATCAAGTGCCTCCTGTGCATTTTTACAGTAAAGTTGTATCCACCCGCTGTCACGGGTCCCCATACTATCGCTCCAGTCTCCCCATATGTTAAGGGGTGCAGACAGCGCACGATTTGTAACTGCCATTACAATAGGCAGGCGCATTCCCGATGCAACATACAGCAGCTCCCACATGAGCGCAAGTCCCTGACTGCATGTAGCGGTGAATGTTCTTACGCCTGTTGCTTGTGCACCTATACATGCAGCCATTGCAGAATGCTCACTTTCAACATTGATGTATTCAGCATCTATATCTCCATTTGCAACCATTTCAGCAAGTTTTTCAACTATATGTGTTTGTGGGGTTATAGGATATGCTGCTATTACTTTTGGTGCACACAGCCTGACTGCCTCTGCAATTGCATGGCTGCCTTCAATAACCTTCTTCATCGAACCTCCTCATTTATCCAATTCAAAAATTTCGTGCTTCCTCTAATAATCGGTATGACAATTAGGCATGGATTTTCATATGAATGAATTTTCTTTACAACTTTTTCAATTTTTTTTACTGCCGACTTATTTGTCTTCATGATTATTGCACATTCATTATTTTTTTCTATTCTATTTTTCCACCAATACAGCGAGCTTATTGAAAAAATATTAGCACATGCAATAAATCTTGATTTCAATAGTATCAACGAAATTTTTTCAGCCTCTTTCTTGTTGGCTGCTGTCATATAAACAATACGCTCATTTCTTTTCATTTATTATCGCCTTGAATGGACATTCTGTTGCACATATTAAGCACCCTTTGCAATAATCATAATTGATTTTTGCTGTTTTTTTACCTGCTTCTTTTTTGTCAGCAAGTTCTATGCACATTTCAGGACAGAAATTTACACATATTCCACACCCAGTACATTTTTCTGTTATAACTGGCATGGTTGCCCTCCATGCACCTGTTTTGTTTTTCAGTGTCTTGGATGAAACTATACTTTCAGGTTTTGCACTCATTATAAGCCCTCCTCACTGCTTCTATATTTTTTTTAGCATTGCTGAACCTTTCATTTAATGCTTTTTCAATGCTTTCCATAGATATACATCCGGATATTTTTGCAAATGCTCCCAACATTATAGTATTAACTATAGGTCTGTCAAAAATCTCTGTTGCTATAGATGTCGCATCTATTGAAACTGTCCTGAAAGGTTTTATTTGTATGTTGTTTTTTGAATTCATAATAATGACGCCTTCAGGTTTCAGCCCACTTGAGACATTAATAACATCGAATAGTGAACTGTCCATAACAACAAGAAAATCAGGCTCGTATATCTGAGATCTTATTTCTATGGGTTTTGTATCAATCCTGCAATAAGATTCAACTGGCGAACCGCTTCTTTCTGGACCAAATTTAGGAAAAGCCTGTGAGAATTTTCCATCATTGAAAGCTGCTACAGCAAGCAGTTCTGATGTAGTTACAATACCCTGACCGCCGCGTCCGTGAATCCGAACTTCAATCATTCTTTATAATTTACCGAATCATTTAAATACTTTTCTTCTATATTAAATTAATACATAAAGACATCAATAGTACATTATAGTGTATAAAGTGGTAATATATGGGATATGTTAGATACAAACTTCCAAAGGAAACCCACGATATATTAAAAAAAGTATGTAGCAGACTTGGTATGAAGGAATCTGAAATATCTAGGATAGCCCTCATGGAATATCTGCGCTCTCTCTCTGTACTTTCTGAAAGAGTTAAAAAGATGAGAATAATCAGGTAATATCCATGAAATCCACGAATATTGTAATAATCATACCTGCATACAATGAAGAGAAGACTATAGGTAAAATAGTAGAAAAGTCAAGGAAATATGGCAGTGTAATTGTTATTGATGATGCTTCGCATGATAATACAGGAAAAATAGCATCTATGCACGGTGCATATGTTATAAGGCATGAAAAAAATTCTGGTCTTGGATCTTCATTGCGCACAGGATTCAAAAAAGCTCTTTCGATGAATTGTAACATAATTATAACGCTTGATGGTGATGACCAACATAATCCTGATGATATACCACAGTTCCTAGAAAAAATAAATAAAGGATACGATTTTATACTTGGAAAAAGAATATTTATCAGATACCCGTTTTTCAAGAGGTTTGGAAATTTCTTTCTCAATAATGCAACAAATTTTATATCAGGAACAAAATTAAAGGACACAGAATGTGGATTTAGGGCATTTAGAAAGAATGCATTAAGTAAATTTTATCTAAAAGCAGACAGATATGCAATTGCAGTCGAAATTGTATTTGAGGTAGGAAGAAACAAACTAAAAGCATGCAATGTCCCGATATCACTGCCGATTTATGTAAAAGGTGTGGGTTTCATGGATGGCATCAAAAACTTCATATTTCTTTTACATAGAAGAAAACGAAGATGGAGAGATTATATAGAAGACCTGAAATATATTCTGAAACAGTGGCTTTAATAATATTTTTGTATTGATTCTAATAAATACCAGTCTTTATGCCAATTTCATTTAATAGAGTTTTTATTCCTTGTTCCAATGATAATTTTGGCTGCCAACCGAATTTTTTTATTGCTGTTATATCAGCTTTGCTTCTTGTAATCTCATTCTTATTTGGCATTGCATGTTTTGTATGGGCTTTGCTTTTAGTCATTCGTGATATTATATCAATCAATTGCAGTATGGATGTTTCTCTTCCTGTTCCTATATTATAGGTTCCATTTTTATCCATACCAAGAATAAGTGCATCAACAATATCATTGACGTGTATAAAATCTCGTGTCTGAAGGCCATTACCATAAATTGTTATATCTTCATATTCTGGAATTTTTTTGCAGAATTTATTTATCACACCATGTCCTCTCATACCATAGACATTGAAGCATCTGATAATAAATGATTCACTGTTCAAAAGCCTTTCTGCTTTCAGTTTATTTTTTCCATAGTGTGATATTGGTTTGCATACTGCATTTTCGCTGTGTGGTATTTTTGTATTGCCGTAGACTGCCGCAGATGATGTAAATATTATTTTCGCGCCCGAATCTTTTGCAATATCAAAAACATTTTTTGAACCTGTAAAATTGACTTGAAAGTTCATATCTTCATCAGCTGACACATCTGCCTGGGCTGCGAGATGAAAAACATATTCACAATCTTTCATTGCTTTTTTGACATCAGCTTCGCTGCGTATATCGCCTTTTATTAATTTTGCCTGACTGCTTACGTTTTCCTTTTTTCCTGTTGACATGTTGTCAAGTATTATGATTTCATTGCCTTCTTTTATCAGCCTGTCTACAAGGTGTGAACCAATAAAACCTGCACCACCTGTAACAAGAATTTTCAGATTTATCACCTTGCTATTATCTATAATTAGCCTTAATTTCTATAAATAATATTTATGCCATAAACTTCAGAATAAGCACGGCTGCAGTAAATAATATTGTTATGACAACAACATGATCTGGCTTCAGTTTTATGCCTTCTTCTACGTCAAAGTATCTTATTAGACCTGCCGTGCTCTGTGGCATATATTTTTTTTCTTCTGCCATTTTATTCACTTCTATTAATTGATATAGTTTTTATGTTTAAATTTCTATTTTTCTGCCTTTTTCGGTTGCTGGTAAATGAAAAAACTACATAAATTCTTGTAAAAAAATCATGACATATATAAACAAGGAAACCGAATTGGTATCAACAAGAAAGAGTGGATAGCAGATGAAAATCAGGAAAGCAATGAAAAACGACCTTTCAGAAATTTGGCAACAGGCACAAACCGTGCTCTGGAATGAAGTTTGGTTTTCTAAGAGGTTTCTTTATGATACGTTCGAAAAGTTTGGTGAAAACTCATACGTTTTTGAGGATGAAAATAAAAAAATCGGTGGAGCAGCAATTTTTCAAAGTCATTACGATGGCAGAGTATGGACATGGATGATTTACATCAGAAATGATTTGCAGAAAAAAGGGTTTGGCACAGATTTTCTTAAATCACTTGAAAAAGAACTCAGACAAAAAGGTTATAGAAAATTGTATGTCGATGTAACTGTGGATGATGCACCTTCAATACTATTTCATATTAAAAATGGTTTCAAGATTTCAGGCGTGTTTCCTGAGTGGCATGGAAAACGAAAAGATGCGCTAATTCTTCACAAGAATTTATAATGACTTCTACTTTAAGAATCATAAACTATTTATTTGGAAAATGAATAGTGTATTATGATTAAAATTCGCAAAGCACATTCTGGTGACATTTTACAGATGGTTAAAGTTTTGCAAGATGCTTACCACAAAAATTATTCTGCTGCTGGTGAATTTTATGCTAGACAAGAATTGGTTGATCCTAATTACGAAACAACTTCTGGACCATTTTATTCAACTAAGATGTTCGTGGCTGAGAATGTAAAGAGCATGCGTCGAAGATTAAAAAAACCTTTCAAGGCATTTGTTATGCTAGACAAAAACAGTATAATCGGATATATAATAATAGAAGACCATCTTGGAAGAACTTGGATAAATGATATGGTTATCAAAAAAGATTATCAGAACAGATGTCTTGGTAAAAAGTTGTTCAGACATGCAACAAAGGGCAAAAACAAGGTTTATCTGTGGGTGAATACAAAAAACCCTGCATTGCGATTTTGGAAAAAACAAGGCTTCAAGGAGCTACTTCGAGAGTGCCTGATGATCAAAGATTAAAAAATGGTGTGACCTGCCATAGCCTTGTCGGATAAGACAGGCTATTTATTAAATTTGATAGCATTTTTAATGAATTGAAATAAGGAATTCAAATTTTGAGCACTTAAATGCATTCTGTGACATATAGATTTCTATGAGATTGTTTGGTGACAAAAATATCGAAGAAATTGATAAATCAGATATAGATATTTTAGTAAAAATTGGTAAAGAAGAAGATCATTTTCTTGATTATAAAGAAAATTTTACATTGAGAAATGAAAAAATAGATGTGGAGGAATTTGCTAAAGATATATCTGGATTTACCATTGCTGGCGGTTACATAATCATAGGTGTCAAAGAAGTCAAACATCTGCCAACTGAAGTTTGTGGTATAGATACGTCATTTATAGAAAAAGAAACAATTGATCGCTGGCTTGATACTTCTTTTGGAAACAAAAGACCAAATGTAAGAATAAAACCTATTAGATTTGATGATGATAAGAAAACGATATTCGTTTTAGAAATAAAACCTGACATGAATACCCCATATATGGTTACAGTCAATTATAATAATAGGTATTATAAACGATGCGAATTTCAAACTGTTCCTATGATAGATCATGAGATTAAAGAACTAATAAAAACAAATGCATCAAAACAGGAAAAAATAAAATTAATTATAAATAAAAAGTTTAATGATGAATTAGATTTGTTCAGAAAATATACAGGTAATACTATTGATAGCTATCTATATTTTATAACACATCCATTATATCTCGGTAAAAAATTGCATATACAACAACAGCAAATCTGTTCTATTTTTGTAGGAAAAAATAGCCAAGTTAGGTATAATAAACTTCATGTGGGTAGTGGTGGATCGGAATTATCGAATGGTATTATTATAAAAACTTATTTTGATGTAAATATAAAAAAATTTACTTTCATTGAATTTAGCAACGATGGTAGTGTATCTTTGTTCATGGCGATGCCAGAATCGTCACATTACATTTATAGCTTTAGTCGAATCATAATAGAATTCTTATCAATCTTGGATGATTTTTATAACATAATTGGATACAATGGAGATGTCAACCTTGCTTTTGGTTTGAATATAAATACAAATATTGGATTGATTATAGATGAATGGTCTACTCATCCAAACTTTTACTATTTACAACAATGCAGAAAAAACCCTTATGAAGAAACAATATTAATAACACAACCTATAGAAATGAAGAAAAATGCAATATTGCTATCAAATTCTTTTTTTGATAATTTATTGTCGGGTGAGGTCACCCGTAAAATAGCACAGGAAGAAATAGAAAAATTCAAAAAACCTGATAAATAATTAATAAAACTTTTCAATTCTAATTCCATCTTTAGTCATCAATAATTTTGTATTCATTATTTAATCTTGCCCTTAACAAGAAAATGTGATATTGACATAAACAGCTTTATGTGCATCAACATCAATTGTCATGAACTCAATATATCTTTGACCTTTGTATAGAACGGAATTGAAAAACTTATTATTTCTTGAATAAATGTCACATATTTCTATTGAGTCACAATTTTTATTTATATCACCATAGATTTCTTTTGAGTTATTTTCGAGATTAATTACATAACCTGATACGGTTTTCCATGTACAGTTTTTGTATTGGTAATTGTATTCAGCGTAATTCTGTAAGTTTAATCTATGTATACTAATTTGATGGTCAATTTCATTTGCTATATAGAATGGAAATGTTACATTATTTCCAGTTGGTACAGGAGCGGGTGTGGTAATATTTATTTTCATTTCATCTATATCAGCTTTCTCGAATCCTGATATAATTAAATTAGAAATTTTAAAGTCATTTTCAATGAATAAAAATATTTTTTTAGTGGTATTATCAATTTCAATTCTATTGATACCTATTCCCTTAAGTTGATCATTCATTCCCTCATAAGGTGAATACGAAATATTCAAACTTTCATTTACTATAAACTTTATTTCAAAATTTCGGTACTCCTGATACAATGTAAGATTGGCTATAAGCGGGCTGTAATCTATAGGTATCCAGCCATATTGACCTATATTTTTTATTGATATGAAAAGATATTCATACTTGTAAAAATCAACAAATTGATTATAAAATGAGTTTTCAATATTTTGAAGATTGGCATTCAGATAGTATGATTGTATTTTTACTGTACCATATGAAATACGAGGAAAAGTCATAGATAAAATTAAAATTATTACAGTTATGACAATTATAAATCCTATTATTAGAAATTTATAGTTATTTTTAATAACAGATTGCAAGGAAGATTTGTATTTGTTCTTAGTTCTATAAAGTGCAAAACTATATTGATTTTTAATACGTCTCAAAGTAGGATACAATTCTTTATTTTCCATTATTGTATAAATTGCATGTAAAATATATGCCATTGCAAACATACCAACTGACACTAATAGCAATAATGGTAATAGAAAGGCATATGAAGAAAATGCTGTACTTAATGCGATTAGTATAAATATGATTGATATACAGAACAAAAAACCTATTACTAGTTCTATGAAAATCATCGAAAGTTTTTTGACACGAGATCTACCTAAATAGGCTAACCAAATAACAAGTAATAATAAAATAGATGTGAATATCACATTATTATCTACTTTGATTTGTTCAGGACTTTTTGTGAGCAAATTTTGGTATAGTGTACACATCCCCAATACAAAATACAAATAAAAATATACTGCTATACCAAGAATTGAAGAAATAAATATTTTATCAACTTCACCTAATTTATTCCATTCTTTAGTTCTGCTAAAAAATATGAACAGAATACTATAACCGAGAAGTATTGTCAGCAATAGACCTAGGGGATTTGCACCATATTGTGCCAAAATTGTAATAGGGTATGTTAAACTTTCAAATCCTACCATATATACCAAATTAATTTAGTAATCAAAGTTCATAAACTATATGTCATCTTGTTTTGTTGGTCTCGCTTGATGACATTACAGTAGTTGTAATAACTGTATTGGGTTTTCTTGGAATAGGTTGTTAATTAACCCGTCTTTATGAATATGTGTGACCTGCCATAGCCTGTCTTTTGTGAACCCTTTCCACATGACTCATGAAACTGTTTTGCAGCTTCATTGTCTTTTGTTTCATCAGCAGGGCTTGCAACATTTGTCTTAGCAATGGACCAATGAGTGCTATACACTTCATATGACTTTCCGTTTGCACCAGCATGCACTGAGCCGTTTCATCAGAGGAGAAACTACGTTTCTCACTCTACCTTGTGTAGAGTTGACAATCATGTATCATGTCACATCTGTGTCGTTTCTGTTCCCAGCGTCAGCCTCTCGACCAATATATGACATTACTGCCATATTATCATGCATTAACCTGCGGTTTTTTGCCACAGATTGTGGTGGACAGAACTTCCTCACTCCAAAGGACAACCTTGTGGTTTTCCCTTTAGGCTATTCTCTTTCCTTAAGGAAAGATATTACCTGAAGCGATAGTTGCCTGACAGGTCACAAATAGAGATTGGCGGCGATGATTAAAAAGGTTTCGTTTGCTGAACATACAATATTTCGGTGACATTAACTAAACATATTTTAATAAAGGCACGGTTAATTATCTCATTGATAATATTGGTGTTTTAATGGACAATGAAAAAGAGGAGAAAATAAAATCAAAGTTTAAGCTTGGTAAAATCATAAAATATCTTTCTGATATTAAGGGCAGACATACAGAACTTGTAACAGTTTATGTGCCCACAGGATACAACCTTCATGATGTTGTTGCACAGTTAAGGAGCGAGCAAAGCACTGCAGAAAACATAAAGTCAAAAACTGTCAAGAAAAATGTGACAACAGCACTGGAAAAGATAATGCGTCACCTGCAGCTTCACAAGAAAACACCTGAAAATGGTATGGCTATTTTTTGTGGTAACATCTCAGAAAAGGAAGGTGCAACAGATATTGAACTTATGTCAATCGAGCCACCTGAGCCTATAAAAACAAAACTTTACTGGTGCGACCAGACGTTTGTGCTTGAGCCTCTTCTGGATATGGTTGAAGAAAAGGAAATCTATGGCATCATATGTATGGATACAAGAGAGGCAGATATAGCATTCCTTAAAGGGAAAAAAATAGAGCCAATATTTCATCAGGAATCCATAGTTCCTGGAAAAACGCGTGCCGGAGGACAGAGCTCAGCCAGATTCGCCCGTGTTCGCGAAGGCTTGTTGAATGATTGGCTAAAAAAAGTCGGGGAAGCTGTGAACAAGATATTTGAAGAACATAAAGATGTCATAGGAATTTTACTGAGTGGGCCTGGTCCAATAAAGGAGATATTTATGAAAGAAGATTATATTCATGCTGATATCAAGAAGAAAATAATAGGCACAGTTGATATAGGTTATACGGGCGAGTATGGACTCCATGAAACACTTGAGCGCGGCGAGGCTCTTATCAAAGAAGCAAGTGTTGTGAAGGAGAAAAAAATACTGCAACGTTTCTTTACTGAGCTGCAGAAGCCGAGTGGCTTTGCTGTTTATGGCCTTGATGAAACAGAAAAAGCGCTTGGAGCTGGAACAGTGGATACTGTGATAATATCAGAAGCAAGCAAATTAGCTGAAATTGAATACAACTGTGCATGCGGGACAAAGACACGTATTGTTAACATATCTGAAAAACACGGACAGACATGCGACGTATGCGGGCAGCAGATGAATATCATGGGAGAAAAAGATATCATAGAATATTTTGAAGAAAAGGTCAAAAACTTTGGCTCGTTATTTGTCGTTGTATCGTCAGATACGCGCGAGGGCCAGCAGTTCGAAGCCATGGACGGCATAGGGGCTATATTAAGATATAGATCTGGATAAAAATCAGCAAATGTAAAAAATAAAAATATCACTTCAAATCAAAAACTCTTCTCGCATTATTTTCTGTCTGTTCTAAAATTTCATCTACACTAATCTTCTTTATTTCAGCAATTACCTTTGCTGACTCAATAATATTCCATGGACGATTGGTTAGATCGAAAGGCGATTGACGTACTTCGTGCGTCTTTTCATTTTTTGGGTCAAGCCATGGAGAGTCTGTTTCCAAAAGCATCTTGTTCATTGGCACCTTCTTTGCAAGCTTCCTGTATTTCTTGCTTTTGCATATCATTGTTGTGAATGAAATGAAATATCCCTTTTCAAGCGCATAATTAAGATCATCGCTGCTGCCTGAAAAAAAGTGCAGAACAACAGGCACGTCTGCCTTTTCAAGTATTTTGAATGTATCAGCCATGGCATCCGCGCCCTCAGACGAGCGACAATGAATAATCAATGGTAATTGTGTTTCATTAGCAAGTTCAGCAAATTTAGCAAATATCTTTCTTGACCCTTCGCGCTTATCCTCGCTTTTGAGCCACAAATAATCAAGACCAACCTCGCCTATGGCAACTATTTTTTCTTTGTTGTTCCTTAAGAAATCCATGTATTCATCTATTTGCTTTTGTGAATATTTTTCCATGCGCTCAGGATGGAAGCCAAGCGAAACAAAAACAAAGTCTGTATTTTTCTTCGCTATTGCCATTATCTGTTCTGCGTCCTTTGGGTCGGCAACAGATGTAATTATTGCACTTAATTTGCTTCTTGCCTCTTTGATTACTTCATCTGGATTTTCCATGTATTCAAGATGACAATGAACATCTATCCCTGACATAATATCACTTGTAAACAATAATTGTGGATAATATAAATTAAATTACCATCCTCGCCTCCCCTTCAACGGAACAAATACATAATAGCCGAGCGAGGTTTTTTTGAATTTTTTGTCTGTTTTTTCAACAAGAAACATCTCATCACCAACAGGAATCACGAGCCTGCCATTGTCTTTCAGTTGATTGACAAGCTGTTGTGGAACAGCAGGCGCGCTTGCAGTAACAATGATACGATCATATGGCATATATTTTTTATAACCAACTGAGCCGTCTTCATTGATAACGACAACATTTTCATATCCACATTTTTTTATGTTTTCACTCGCGAATTCCGCGAGGCTCTTTATTATTTCTGTTGTGATAATTTGACCCTTCTGTCCTATAATTTCCGCAAGAATAGCAGCCTGATAGCCGCTTCCTGCACCTACTTCAAGTATTTTGTTGCCTTTCCTTGGCTGCAGGGCTTCTGTCATTACAGCAACTGTTAACGGCTGCGAAATTGTCTGGCCTTCGGCTATCGGCAATGGGCAGTTGTCATACGCATGGCTGCGCAGCTCGTTAGGAACGAAATCCTCACGAGTCACACTCCTAAACGCAGAAATAATTTCAGGAGTTTTCAGAAAGCCTTCTGTAATTAATTCATCAATAAGTTGTTTTTTCTTCTCTTCGAGGTTCATAAAATAAAATTTTAGTGAGAATTTTAATAGTCATTTCACAATCATAATGTGTTGATCTTTTTATTACTCATATCTCAAAGCCTCAACTGGTTGCAAACCTGCAGCTCTCTTTGCAGGCAGAAGACCGGATAATGCACCCACTACAGTGGAGAATATTATAGCAAATACGACCAGTTCCGGCCTGACAACAGCGTTGAATGCACCTTGAAATCCTATTCTTATGCTCAGTTCAGAAAGCATTCCTGCTGCTGTAATGCCACCCAAAACACCCAGAATCCCACCAAACAATCCTATTAATCCGGCCTCCAAAAGAAATATTTTCATTATTTCCTTGTCTGTTGCCCCGATAGATTTCAGGATGCCTATCTGTTTTGTTCTTTCCATTACTGATGTAAACATTGTGTTTGAAATACCTATTGCCCCGACCAGAAGTGATATGCCAGCAATTGCAGCCAGAAATAATGTAAATGTTGCCGTTACACTGCTTATCTGGCTCTGAATGGCCTGTGCAGTTGTAACAGTGAAATCCTGTTTGTTTCCTTGCACATGTCTTGTTATTATGAGCTTGTCTTCGGTTTCGTTTGCTATTTCTTCCACCTGCGAAGAATCAGAAACCTTGATTGAAATTGAAGATATTTTTTTGTTGTCCATATCCAATATCTGCCGCGCTATTTCCTTCGGCATATAAATAACAGAACCCCCTCCCTGCTGGCCAAACCCTCCGGATGACTGCAGGATTCCCACTACCTTGAATGTTTTTTCTTCTATTGAAACCTGCCTGTTGATTGTAATAGACTGCTTGAACATTTGGTTGGCAATGCTGTTTCCTATTATTATGACATCTGTATCGCCCGGATTCAGGTACCTACCGGAATCAAGGCCTGTTGTTTCCATGAAACGCCATACAGATGTATCTACTCCCTGAATGTTAACATCTGCCGACTCGCCAAGATAAGAAATTTCAGCCCTGCCAGAAACAATGCCATTAACATAAAGAACGCCTTGTGTTGTCTTGACAACCCTTACATCATCTTCAGTAAGATTGCCTGATGTTCTTGCTCCTCCGAATCCACCGCCAAATACTCCGCCGCCTGTTGCCCGCTCCCGGCCCGGCGTTATTGTAATAATATCAGCACCCAAACCACTTAGGCGGCTTTGTACCTGTGCCTGTGCTCCTTCCCCTATGGAAAGAAGAGCAATAAGGGATGCAACACCTATAATTATTCCGAGTATAGTCAACCAGCTTCTGAGCTTTCTTTGAGTAAGACTATTGAATCCAAATCTAATAATATCATATGTTTTCATAATTTACCAATATAAATGTAATTTAAGTAAAACAATTATTGTGAAAAATTTATTTTTCACTCGACATGCATGGGATAGTTATACAGAGCATTTCATTTTTTTATTTTCTTGATTAGGTTGCCAATCTTACGATGGTATTTTATCAGCACAACAACTATGATGATGCCAGCAATGCCGATTATTATAAGATTCAAACCCGAGTTTGATTGCCTTTGATATTGTCCGGATTGCATGCTGCTTAATTGACTTCGAGTCATACTTTGTGAACTCATTGGAATTTCTTTTTTAATTATCTGCCTGTTGCTGTTTGTATCGGTATAATATATCTCAATCTTGAGCATATTTTGGTTGCCACCCAAAGTGGTGTTCCTGGGCATGTATTGACCGCCACTAAAATTAGTATTCCTAGGCATTTGACCGCTACCAAAAGTAGTATTCATACTTCTTGCAGTTATCTGGAATGATGCCAATGTGAAATCTCCGGGATTAAGGTTCCCAAGAAATGAGCTTGATGCTCCGGACACGATAAAGTTTTCTTGTTCTGGTATTTTAACAGACACAGAAGTTGTCGGATTCGAGCCCACGTTTGCGATGGAAAGTGAAACAGTTCCTGTTTGTGAGTCCTGCACACTAACATCAAAATCAGCACTCCCGCCTATAAACATGCCAACGTTAATGTTCAGTGATTTCGATATATTCCCACCTATCGTATAGCTCATGTTTGTATTTAATGTGTATGCACCTGATGTTGCACTCGGATCTGCCACAAGGGTGAAGGGAATCTCTACACTTCCATGCGAATCTATTGAATCTACATATTTTTTGTTTCCTGACCCAAGAGGCAAAATCTTGTTGTCTTTTTCAGACCAAGTAAATATAACGTTTCTTATAGAGGCTGTACCGGAATTATTTAGTACAAAAATGACATCTGTAAGTTTTCCTGGAGTTAATATAGAAGGTATCACGTCAGCAACCTCAAGTTTGTCAGTTCCCTGCACAAATATGTTGAATGTTCCTAATATCCATGTATCACTCGTCTGTGTTTGTTGCCAGAGCTTTAGTTGGGCATTACCTTCTAATATATCACCAGCAATACGTACTCTGTATTCAATTAAAGTATATTCGGAAGCAGGTATCTTTCCCAAAGAAACAATCATATTACTATCAAGTGGAAGAGATATCGCAGAATTCTCAATTTTTACTGTTGTGTTACTGTCAAAAGAAAATGGATATTCAGTGACTAATTTTAATTTGACAACATTTGCATCGCCATTGCCCGTGTTTTCAACCTTCAATGTCAGTGTTACATAATTTCCCGGTTCAGCCGGATAAGGGGTATATTTCAGTAAAGATATTTTGATGTTCGGGCTATTATCTGATGCTGCAAACGCCAAGCCTGGAGTAATAGATATCAATAAAAAAAATACTGATAAAATACAAATACATTTATATTTATTCATCAATACTACCATCCCTCATTATCTTTCCATCTTTTACGTGAATTATCCTTTTTGAATATTGTGCAATATTCTTTTCATGCGTTACCATGACAATGGTTTTGCCCTCATTGTTCAACTGCGCGAATACTTCCATGATTTCCACACCCGTCTTTGAGTCAAGATTTCCAGTAGGCTCATCAGCAAGAATCATACTGGGATTGTTTGCCAATGCCCTTGCAATTGCAACACGCTGGCGCTCACCGCCTGAAAGCTGTGCAGGATAATGTTCAGCTCTTTCACCAAGGTCTACTTTGTCAAGCAATTCATCAACCCTTTTTTCACGCCTTTTTTTTTCAACTTCGTAAATTATCATAGGCAACTCAACGTTTTCCTTGGCTGTAAGTGTGGGATACAAGTTAAAGAACTGGAAAACAAAACCAATTTGTCTTCCCCTTATCCTGGCAAGCTTTTCTCCGCTTAACTTTGAAATATCAACACTATCAAGATAGATGCTGCCTTCTGTTGGCTTGTCAAGAACTCCAATCAAATTAAGCAGAGTGGATTTGCCGGAACCTGACGCACCCATAATGGAAATAAATTCCTTTTCTTTGATTTCTATGTTCACATGTTTAAGCGCTTCTACTTTTACACTGTCTAACTGGTATATTTTGCTAACATTATCAAATTTTATAACAGATTTCATTAACCTCTACCTTTTGCTATGCAGGAAGGACATAAATACCATCTGAATCTTTTGGTACCATCCAAATCTCTCTTACCACAAGACCTGCATTTTTTCATTCTTACCTCTCACACATAATATAATATTTAAGCTTGAAACAACATATAATGGTATTGTGAAACGACTTGAAACCTGAAACAGGATGAAACCAGTGGTCAATTATGAAAAGCGAATATAAAAAACACAATATTGTTATGATTCTATGTTTTATTCTCGGAGGATTCTCTATAATGTTATATTTCTTTCAGGTGTACGATACTTTCTGGAGAGTTGAAAATTTTTCCACAAGGTTTGAAAATAATTCAACAGAGATTAACAGACCATTTATGGGTCTGAACAATTCAGGAATTAACAGATCGTTTGAAAGGGAACGCCTTTTAACTGAGAATCCAGCAACGCGTTTAACATCTCCAATTTCTATTATGTTATTATTCAACGGTATAATTTTATTATTGGGTGGCATTTCTATTTGGGGACTTACAAGGGACAGGGAATTGAAATCTACAAAAGAAAAGATTACTTCACTGCTTCTTATGCCCGAGGAGAGAATGATTATAGAGGAATTGAAAAAATCCAAAGGCTCTATAACACAATCCCAACTTGTAAAAAATACCGGCATGTCCAAAGTCAAGGCACACCGTATTGTAAACAGATTAGCAGCAAAAGGCATAGTTAAAAAATATCCATACGGCTTGACAAATAAGATTGTTCTAGAGAAAGAAGTTTAATCTCCTGACATAATGCATTGTATCAAGCCTTCCAGTAAATTTTTGTGCGAGCAAACTGCTTCTCAGCTTCATAGATAAGCTTTAGCAGTTCTCCATCTGTTTCTGGCAGCCGTGCAAGTATGCGTGCGCATGCATCAGGTCCAACACCACGGCCAGCCAATGTCATCACAGCTTTCTTGCCGTAAACCATTACAAGCTCTGCGCCACGTTTGATTGAATCAGCCTCGCGCTTTTCATCTTTTGTGAGTGATTTTTTTAATTTCGCTTTTTTCAATGTTCCTATCGGCTGCCTGTATTTGCTGACAACGCCGATAAGTCCTGAATTACATTTCGGACATGCAGGCCTGTCATCAATGTCCTTTACTGTCTGGGCAACAGTAAAATTACAGCAATTGGTGCATACAAGACGAACATGAGTAGCGAGCAAACGGCGATGGAATGCAGCGAATATCTCGTCCTTTGGCATTGCAGGCTTCACAACATCAGCGAACTGGTGAATCAGACCAAGCTCGCCAAGATGGCTTAATCCATGCTGAATATGAAGCTTTATTGTTCCTGATTTTATTTTTTCAATTATTTCATCTGCTGTAATCATGTCAAACTTATCCAAGAATATTTCCCTCATTGTCTCTTCATACACAGGTGTGCCTGCATATTGTAACATTATTTTCTGAATGCTCACCCTGTCAAACCTTGCAGCCCTTGCTATTATGCCGAACCTCCGTGCAACATGAAGGAACCTGTGCTTGAACAATGAAGAATTTGCAAGCGAGAGCTCGAGTGTTTCCTTAAGTCTTGTTTCGTCTTTTGAAAGCAGCACTTTCTTTATGTCATTGCACGTGGACTTTGTTTGGAAGATTATCCTGTAAGGGTCTGCCTTCACATTTATGCTTATGCCGGTTTCTGCTGTAAGTATGGCGGCAACATACTTGCCTATTGCATCGTTTGTTGCCGTGCCACAACATGAGTGGAGAATGACAAAGTCCTTATGGTTCTCAAGCAGAAAATTTTCATTATCAGGAACGATATGATTTTTTTTCTGATTTTTAACTATGGCAATCATGGCTTCAACAGAATTTTCATCCATATTGAATTTTTTCATTATTTTTTGTTTTGATGTTCCTCCAGAAATCGCTGCCCTCAGGCTGCCGACATCCTGCGCAACAGCGTAAGGGACCGGTATCAGCTCGCCTTCCCATGCAGGTATTGCACTTTCTATGTTATCAACCGGCTCAACAATGACTTTGTTTTCCTCAACTTGTATCACACGCCATGCCCTACCTTTGCATATGAATGTGCTGCCACTTTCTGCATGCTCGGCAACAAAGCTTTCATCCAAGTTTCCTATCGGCTCGTTTTCAACTATGCTGATAATTCGCATCTGTCTTGTGTCAGGTATTGTGCTCAGGTTCTCATAATAATACTGCCAGCTCTTCCTGCTTCTTCTCAATGTGTAATCAATGATATTGTTACGCTTGTCCAAAACAGGATTCATCCATATAAGTCGGAGGCTGGCAAGAAACTTCAGGATTTCCATGAATTTCTCTTTCTGCACATTCCTGTAAGGGTATGAGTCCTTTGCAATATTATAAATCAAGCTTGCAGGCATGTCATAATTTTCAAGACACATACCGACTATCTGGGCTGAGAGAACATCCATTGCCTGCTCATGAATATGAATGTCCTCTATCTTGCCATCAACAGCTCTCCTTGCAATAACACCTGATTCAAACGCATCCTCACCTTCTGTGAGTATCATGCCGTTGCTCACGCGACCGACACCATGCCCGCTTCTTCCGATTCTTTGTATAAGCTTGCTCACTTTGCGTGGCGAGAGGTATTGCACAACAAAATCAATGCTGCCTATATCAATGCCAAGTTCCAGGCTGCTTGTAGCTATGAGAGCTTTCAGTTCCTCGTTCTTGAATTTCTTCTCGCTTGATATCCTGCTCTCCTTTGATAAGGAGCCATGATGAACTTCCTGCATAAGATTTTTATCAATATTCCTGAAGCGGGAAGATATAACCTCCGCTGTTTCGCGCGTGTTTGTGAATGTGATGACACTTCTGTGCTGGTTTATAATATCACGCAGCCTCATCAGCCGCGCAACGGTGTTTTCACCTACATAAAGCTGGTCAGATATGAGCTTATGCTCTGGCTGCGGCTTCGGGAATTCAATTTTTATGTCATATGTTTTTGCTGCATCGGCGTGAATTATTTTTGCATTGCCAACAAATTCAGCAATCTTTTTCGCGTCACCAACTGTCGCACTCAATGCAATGCGCTGATAGTTGCCAGCAATTGCCTTCAGCCTTTCAAGCAGCACTGCGAGTTGTGTGCCGCGCTTGTTCTCTATAATTTCGTGTATTTCATCAATGACTACAAATTTTACATTCTTCAGATGTTCCCTTATCTTTTTTCCGACAAGGATAGAAGAAAGCGTTTCAGGCGTTGTTATCAGGCAATCAGGCGGAGACTCGGTCTGCATCTTTCTTTCTGTTACAGGCGTATCTCCATGTCTTACCGATATGTCGATATTCAATTTGTCTGCCCACCAGAACAGTCTGTCAAGAAGATCTCTGCTAAGCGAACGAAGCGGGTTTATGTACAGCATTGATATTGGTTTGTACTTTTTCTGCCATATAGCATCAAGAAGCGGCAGTGTGCATGCCTCTGTCTTGCCCAAGCCAGTTGGCGCGATTATCAGCACATTGCCCCCTTTCATTATTTCTGGTATTCCTATTGTCTGCGGCATTGTCGGCTCAATAAATCCCTTCTTCTCTATGAGCTTCTGCATCTTTTCCGAGAATAATTTGAATACCATGGTATCACCAAAGGAGAAAGATATTTCTTCCTTTACCCTCATTCTTTTGAATGAACATTATAATGAAACAAGTAAATAATCATAACATGTTACAACTTGTTTCACATACATGGTGGAACTTTGTTCCACCTGTACAGGCGAAATTCTGTTTCGCCATGTATAGTCACCAAGGTTGAATATCTTGCTTATTTCCTTGGATGACTATAAAAATAATAAATGCAGTTCTTATAATATGATTTGATTTTTGCTTATGCAAAAACCCTCAATGTGTTTTTGATTAGCGCCTTGAGGATTTCTTTGCCGATGTCGCTCTTCTTTGATATGCGTATCTGGCTGCTCTTGCCAATTGTAGCAGAGAATAAATATTCTTTCTCAACATAAAAGTTCACGGGCTTCCCCTGTCGCTCATGAAATGTGAAAACAATATATGCCCCTGTTTCCTCATGTTCGTACCGTATCTCTTTGCCAAGTGTCGTTACCTTTGGTGCAACCTCTATACTTATACCAAGCCTTTCCTCCAGTTCCTTTATTGTTTTTCCTTCCTTTCCGATGATCCTTGGTATGACATCGTTCTCAACCATCACAATCGCTTTGCCCTCAGAAAGTAACTCTATTTTTGCCTCCCTATCAAAATGTCTTACCTCTGAAAGTATCTGCTTGGCCGCAAGCTTTGCAAGCGCTGACTCTTTCGGCGCCTTTATCGGTATTATAACATTTTCATTACCGTATGTGTAAATCTCATATTCAAGCGTGTTGCTCATGAAATCGCGTATTTCAACTACAGGTCTTGACAGGTCTTCTTCTGTCATGCCTGTTGGTGTGCGAACAACGAGAGTCAGAAAATAAATTTTTTCTATATTGCCGTTTCTGATGAATATTATCGTGTCGATTATATGCGGTATCATGCCGAGCTCCACCCTTCCTATGAAGCGCTGTACTGCATCAATAGGGTTGCTTGCATGCACAACACCTACCATGCCTATACCAGCCAAGCGCAAGTCAGAAAAAATCTTGAAATCTTCTGTCTTTCTCACTTCATCGAATATCGTATAATCAGGCCTTACAAGCAGAAGCAGGTCTGCTGTGTTTTCAAATGAGCCACGCAGCTTTGTATACTGGGTTATCTCGGGTTTTACCTGAAGATCCCTTGGTGACTCAAGCGTCTTTACAATGGCCTTTTTTTCTGTTTCATAGAAATCAGCAAGTGAGGCAGCAAAGGTGCTTTTTCCTGAACCAGGCGGGCCTGCTATAAGCACGCCTTCGGCTTTCATCAGCCGCTCTTTTAGCTTTGCCGAAAGTTTGTAGTCATCCAAAACGAGCTTTGCTACAGGCCGGACGACTGTAATTTCTATTCCATCAGAGAACGGCGGTCTTGCTATGGCTATCCTCATGTCTCCCAGTTGCACAACAGTTGCTGTATGCCCACCAATTTCCACAAAGCTGTCATCCTCATACCTTGCTGCATTCATGATTTCAAGGATGATTTCCTCCAGTTCCTCAGCTGTAATTTTTTTGTCACTGACCCTAACGAGATTGAAATCACCCGGTTTGCCGCGTTTTGCAGTCGGTACAGTTCCTTCTTTCATGTGTAGACTCATCGTATCTTTTGTAAGTAGTTTTGACAGTTTTGTCTCAATCTTTTTTTCATATGGCTTAAAATACCTTGTTTTGATGCCGTCTGCCTCGGCAACAAGCGACTGCACAAAGTCCGATGTGTAGATGGTTGCATTCTCCTTTCGCGCAACATCAAGAATCAGGGCATCTATCCTGCCGTATTTCGCGAGCTGTATTTCCTCATATGTCTGCCTTCTGCCTGTTTTTATAAGTACAATCTTTTTTTCTTCATGGAAGGCACGAATTTTTTTGAGCTCTTCAAGCCCCTTGAAGCCAATTTCCCTGCCCTTCGAAGCCTGTGCTCTGAGCTCTTCTACAACAAACTCTGGAATAATAATCTCTGTCTGCTCTATCTCTTTTTTGCTGATAAGATCACTGAGTATACCGGAGATCAGCACACTTGTGTCAGGTACTATTCTTTCCATAATCATCAAACTAAAACTTTATTTGCAACCAACTTTATAAGTTAATATATACTGTGATAAAAATGAAATGCTATAAGTTATCGGTTACATTTCTTTCCGAAACAAAACAGACCGACGATGCAAAACATCGTCAATTCATTTGATAAGAGATTTCAAAAATGAAAGGCATAATGTCTGTTGTAGCAACGCATGACTGTCAAACCAAAAACTATTTATATAAAGAAGACACATAAAAATTATATATTGAGGTGATAAAAAAATGAAGGGTATAACAGCTGTTGTGTCAATAATACTGCTTTTGCTGATAACAATATCCATGGTCGGCTTTGCCTTTCTTTACTTCAACAGGATACTAACAACGACAACAACCACAGGCGAGGAGCAAATGAACCAGCAAAACAGAATGATCAACACAAAGGGAATGATAGATGTCATCGACACAGCAAACGGCAAAATTTATGTAAGAAATACGGGAACAGAAACAATAAAGTCTGGTGAATGGCACTTGTATAACTCAACAATGACTGAAATAACAGGTACATCTTGTGGTAACATGGATATACCTGTCAGCGGATCAGTAACATGCGCCCCAACAACTCCATCCATAGTTCAGAATTGTGTCTCAATAAAGCTCACAACAATTGGAACTGGCGACGAAAGAATTTGCTAAAAAAGATGACATAGCATCCTGTAAAGAGAATAATTTATAGTTTTTTATTTTATTTCTGAATTCTTTATTTTACAAGCAGTGACAAAGGATTATTTAAACTCTTAGAGAGTTTCACTCTCACAGATAGTTCATGGTTACACAAACTATCTCATTGTTTTCTTTTGAACCCAAGGGCATTTTCTTTTTGTAAAAGAAAAGGGGCTTTATTTGTATTCTCTCCACACATGTTTGCATTTTGTGCAACGAAAGAATTGTGTAGGCGGCTCGTCAGCTGAGCGCGTTTGGATAAGCCAGAAATATGCTTCATCGTGCCCGCACTTTGGGCATATTTTTTCTGTGACAGGCAGATCAGGTTTGTTGTCCTCAATAACAGTTATATCTTTGTGCTTGTGGTTTGCAATAGCAATTTTTTTGCTTTTGCCCCTGAAAACCTTTCCACACGTCCTGCATTTCATCCCATTTGGTGTATTAATTAATATGCCGCCACATTCGCAAAAAGTCATCATTTTGAAAACCTATTCATACTACTGTTTTCAATTGAGATACATAGAAATACATATTTTAATATGGGTGTATAAAGCATCTCATTTCCTTTAGGACACATAATATTTAAAAGTGCAATATAAAGTGAATTACTTAGCAACTGTGATTTAATGAAAATCAATGAAAAGTCGTGGGATAAAAACTTTGAAAAGCCTATTTACACTGAATGGAAAAACAGCAGGTCATATATGTTTGACGATAAGAAGAGGAAAATATTCAGCATAGACACGCCGCCGCCTTATGTCAACACACCAATACATATAGGTCATGCCGTTGTGTACACATTGATGGACATGTTTGCACGCTTCAAGAGGATGAAGGGATATAACGTTCTTTTTCCACTCGGGCTTGACAGGAATGGTCTGCCTATAGAAATGGAGGCTGAAAAAAAATTCAATGTGCATCTACATGAGGTCGAGCGGGATAAATTTTTGGAGATGTGCAAAAAAATTCTTGAAGAATCAACGAGCGCTTCAGAAGATTATTTTCTTCAACTTGGAATAAGCTTCAATTCATGGGAAGTAGGCGACAAAATCGGTGATATGTATCTTACAGACTCGCCTGAGTATAGGGCGCTCACGCAGGCTACATTCATTGAACTCTGGAACAAGGGTCTTATCTATGAGGACAAGCGCATAAACAACTACTGTCCTGGATGCAGAACGACTATTGCCGATGCAGAGGTGGACTACAGAGACATTCAATCAAATTTTGTCAAGGTAAAATTCAAAGTAGAGGAAACCGGCGAGGAGATAACCATAGGCACAACGCGTCCGGAACTGATATGTACATGCGGCATGGTTATATTCAATCCTGCAGACAATCGTTACAGCCATCTGGAAGGAAAACATGCAATTACGCCGATTTTTGAAAAAACCGTTGAGATAAGGGCTCATCCTTTTGCTGATATGGAGAAAGGCACTGGAATAGTTATGATGTGCTCTGCTGGAGATAGCAACGATATAAGATTCTTCAGGGAGATGAAACTCGAGCCAACTATTGCAATAAATGAAGATGGTACAATGAATAGCAATGCAGGCTTTCTAGAAGGCATGAATATAAAAGGAGCAAGAAAAAAAATTATTGATGAATTAAAAAATCTTGGTCTTGTTGCAGGTGAACAGCAGATATTTCACCGTACGCCGATATGTGAGCGCTCGAAGCATGAAATAGAATTCATAGCAATGCCTGAATATTATCTAAGGCAGGTTATGTTCAGGAAAAAAATGAAGGAACTGTCAAAAAAAATGAACTTCTATTCAGAAAGCAGTAGAAGCATCCTTTTGGATTGGATTGATAACATAACCATTGACTGGCCTATCTCAAGACGCAGATATTATGGAACAGAGATACCTTTGTGGCGCTGTAAAGCTTGCGGCTTACAACTCGTGCCTGAAAAAGGGAAATATTATCAGCCATGGAAAGAGCCTGCTGAAAAATGCAAGTGTGGTGGTGAACTCGTGGGTGATGGTAGGGTTTTTGATACATGGTTTGATTCATCCATTTCCCCTCTATATATTCTTCATTGGCAGAAAAACAAAAAATTCTTTTCAATGAATTATCCGTGCATCATAAGGCCGCAAGGCAAGGAAATAGTGAGAAACTGGCTATATTATACTTTGCTTAAATGTTATCTTCTTACCGGCCATGTGCCATTCAGAGATGTTTGGATTCATCACCACATGCTTGATGAAAAAGGAAAAAAAATGAGCAAATCTCTGAAAAATTTCATAATGCCAAAAGATGTCCTTGATAAGCATGGTGCAGAGCCTTTCAGGTTATGGTGCGCGCTGGAAGGTAACATTACAGAAACAGATTTTCGCTGTTCTTTTGAAAGAATTGAAGGTGCTGACAAGACGCTGACAAAACTCTGGAACATAGCAAGGTTCATTTCACAATTTCCGGAAGCAAAAAAATCAAGGGCTATTACCGCAACAGACCGATGGATATTGGCTGAACTTGATTCGCTGATAAAAACAGCTGAAAAATCCTATGAGAAATATGATTTTCACAAGCCTGCAACAAATATGAGGCATTTTCTATGGGAAACCTTTGCATCGCATTATCTTGAGCTTGTGAAATGCAGGGCCTACAATCATGAAGGAAAATTTTCTGCTAGCGAGCAGTCAAGCGCTGTTTTCACTCTGTACCACTGCCTGAACAATATGCTGAAGCTCATGGCACCAATAGTGCCATTTATTACACAGAAACTTTATGATGATATATGGAAAAAAAATATTCATAATGAAAGTTTTCCAAAGCTTCTGGGAAGGAAAAAAATGATGTTCACAACAGAAGATATTTCAAACCTGAACAGTCTTATATGGAAGGAAAAGAAAGAGCGCGGATTATCTCTCAGAGCAGAAGTAAGTGAAGCAATGCTGCCAAAAAAATTCAAGGCCATTGAAAAGGACATTGCAGCATGCCATAATATAAAGAAGATAAGTTATGGAAAAAATCTTAGTGTTGTAATTTAAAGTGCACTGCTGCAATATAGTGAACCAAATAAACAACTGGGATATATAATACTTATTTGGTTCACATATAGTGTGCAAGAAAGTATAATATGATTATAATTATTTTCTTGCAGCACTATAACTATTTAATTTCTTTGTGTTATTTACATA
>JAZDJX010000019.1:0-15844 GCA_043803505.1 Candidatus Aenigmatarchaeota archaeon
TCTGCCATGTAATCGCTTAAAGAGTGTCTTCGCACCTTTTCTACAACGACATTTTTTATTATAGGAGCTAATTTCATTATGTTGAATTCTTCTCTGACACCTGCCGGTATGCCATCTGTTGTCACAATTTCAATATTTTCATTCCTGAAATAGTCCAGTATGGTATTTGGCAAAACTCCCGTATATGATGACACAACAATTATATTGGCGTTTTTATTTTTCTCTCTCAATTCACCAACAGTTTTTTTCATTGTTGTCCCTGTACCCATTACATCCTCTCTGACAATGATATAGTCCTTATCAACATTGCCAAAAAGTGCATTTGTCCTGACACCGTCCGCCTCCTTCAGCCTATCCTTATCCATTCTTGCCACCACAAACGTTTTTTCCTCCTCTTGGTCAATTTCATGCCATAAAGCCTTCATCAGCCTTTTAGTTAATCGCACACTCCCATCATCGGTTGCACAGCCAACAGATCCGGCTGAAAGTTCTTTGTGATATTTTCCTAGTAAATATCCTGCAAATTTTTCTGTAAGATCAAGTGTTGTCATAGGCTGTGCTGATGGAAAAAATCCTTCAAGCTGTCTGAAGTGCGGGTCAAAAACATAAGTTCTATCAATACCGCTCTTCACATAAATATCAGCAACAATTCCTGCTGTAACAGGCTCCCTTTCCCCCTGTGTTCTGGTATCCTGCCTGTAATAAGGATTGTACGTTTCCAGCAAATATATTTTCGCTGCACCCGCCCTTTTTAGGGCATCGGCAATTTGCGCTCCTATAAGTGTATGTTCTGCTGCAGTATTTGCATAATAGAAATGAGGGACAAACACTTCCCTATCCTGGGGGCTTGCTTCTATTCTGACCCTGTCTCCACCATCTCCAAAACGTTCAATAGTTATCGGTATTTTGTCAAATTCTTTCTGGTATTCACCAAATTCATCCCATATAGAATTGCCGATGGGTGTTCCATCAATGCCGTATTTTGTATAATTAGGAACAGCCAATGCATATCTGCTTCCAAGACCGTCAGTCATAAACACACCACTATTCTAACACTTAAAATTTTAAATTCTGATTGGTTCCCCAATCAAGCACGTCTTTCTTGCGTCAACAATTCTTGTTTCTATCGTGCTTCCAAGTGTCGCATTGAATGCACCCTTCACAGCAACAGGCTTATATACATAATTCCTACCAAGCCAATTATTTTTTTTGTATTCGTCAATAATGATGTTGCCGCGCCAGCCAATCCATTTTTTGTTTTGCTCAAGTGCAAGCTTGCTTGCTAGAGCACTCATCATACTTGTTCGCTGTTTTTTCAGCGCTGTAGGCAGCTGCTTCATTTTCGCGGCTTTTGTGTTTGGCCTTGCGCCATAGCAGGAAACGTTTGTGAAATCAGGTTTTATTCTCTCAAGAAGTTTTATTGACTGTAAGAAGTCATCTTCATTTTCCCCCGGAAAGCCGACTATAATATCTGTCCAGATTGTTATATCAGGAATCTTCTTTCTGAATGCATTAACAATATCAAAAAAATCTTCTGTTGTATGGTTGCGTCCCATGGCTTTTAGGACGGCATTGCTTCCGCTTTGCACAGGAAGATGAATAAATTTGAAAATACGTGCGTTCTTATACACATCTATCAGCTCATCCAGAATCGACATCACACTTTTTGGATGCATCATGCCAAGCCGTAGAAAGTAGTTGGCAGATCCTATAGATAGAAGCTTTTCAACCAATTCAGGAAGCCTTGTATCATTGAAATTATATGCAGCAACATCCTGCCCTGTAATCCATAATTCCTTGCAGCTATCTGCTATTGCACCTTTTGCATCATTCAATATCTTATCAGGCGAGTAGTTTAGCAAACTGCCCTTTGCAAATTTTGTCGCGCAGAATGAGCAGGCATAATTACATCCAGAACAAATTTCTATGATGTCTATAACAGGGCTGTATTTTGTCTTTGGCAATGACACTTTCTCGATTTTTATTTTGCCTAAAAATTCGACTCTTTTGCCATTTGACATATTTTCAACTGCCTCAGTTATCCTTGTTATAGAATTTGTGCCCACAAGAGAGGCGTAGGGCGCTATTTTTCTTATTGTTTCAGACTCTGCCTCAGCCATACATCCTGCAACAATGAGATTTTTACCAGTTTTCTTCAGTTCGCCTACCCTGAATCTTATTCGATTTTCAGTTACAGATTTCACAATGCAGGTGTTAAGTATAATCAGGTTAGCGCTGTCCAAATCATTGACAATTTTATAGCCAGCATCGTTAAGCAATCCTGACATTATTGCGCTGTCATTTTTGTTTGACGAACAGCCATATGTCTCAATGTAGATTCTGCAAGAAGATAAATTTTTTTGATAACCCGAAAAGTTTTGCTTTTCGGAGATTTTGTTCTTCATGAAACAGGAATAGGAATGAAATGTTTTAAGGGCTATTTTTGGATATTTTTACTTCTGCAGTTTCTTTTCCGAATTGTTGTGTCACTGTTACAATCGAGGAATCTTTTCCATGTTGCATGAGAAGTTTTTCTTCCCTTGACAATGGAATACATTTTGAGCCTGTCATGAGTGACATAGCCATGGTTATGCTTTCAGCGCCATATGGAACATCATGCATGTTATAAGAAGTCATAATAGGGTCGCTATATGCTGGGTTTGATATTTTCTCTTTTCTAGACATAGAGTAGCTGGTTTTTTCAGATTTTGAATTTTTTGGTTGTACTTGCTGTCCATTTATGCTGTTAAGAAGCAATATTGGATAAATATCGCTGAAATCTGTCAGCTCTGTTTCACCATGTCTATTTAATATCCGCAAATTAATTTTTGGTACTTTCATAATAACATCTCATTATATAACAAATTATCATTACTCCATAGTAAAGTATTTAAACAGATATTTAATTATACCAAGATAACCTGACTCTTCTCCTGATTTCATTTCTGGATGAGTCAGCAGCACGCCTGTCTATTCTATTCTCACTTGCGAACGGATCAAGAATATGTTCTATTTCGTGATTGAGCACATGACCAAAAAAGCCATATGGCTGGCTTTCTGGCGGCCTAATCCATATTTTCTTTAGGTCAGTCATCCCAAGGACATTATCAGGAAGGTAATCTGTCTTTTCAGCTATGATAAATTGTTCGTATGGAACAACCTTCAGATGATTTTCTGCTTCATACTGCTGTCTGGTTTTTTTCCTATATAGCATTTCTGTCAGTTCACAATCATACATAAAAATCACAGACGTTTTATTTCTCCAATCAAGATTTAAAAGGATTATTGTATTATTGCAAAAGGTGAATTGAATATGCTTAGAATGGGTCTATATTTCGGTGGTTCTGATGTCTTTTCTGGTATTCACGTGTCTGGACGAAAAAAAGTGAAATTAACTCTAGAAAATTGGTTAGAATACGTTGCAGATTTTGAAAGTAAAACAGTATTTTTGACTCCAAAAGATCGTATGTTTCCAGATAATGCAATACAAACAGAGCCTTTTTTTAAAGATCAAGAAGAATTGTCATTGCATATTGACAGCGTGAACGCTTTTCTTGAATTAAGGAAAGTTTTTGATAAATATTTTAGTGAAGAAACGCTGGAGCGTATATCAAAATACACGGTTTTACCTACTTATTTTGCCAAAAAATATCTTGAGTACAGAAGGCAATGTGATGCAGTCAGATAGGCTAGAAAACAATATTTTAGCTGCTTCTGCAAGATTTATTAGCACTGAAAACAAAAATAAGCACATGGGTATAATTGATTTCATCCTGAGGCGCGAAAGCGTTTACAGCCTGAGAAAAAAATATGACAGGGTAAGGGAAAAAACTGATAAAGAAAGAAACAGCCAGAAAAAGATATATGTTCTGCGCATTCTTGATCAGACAGAGCCGACACTCGTTGCGCTGGAAGAACATAATATGGCTATTGGAGAAAAAACAAAAATGAAAAAATATGTAAAGTCAAATATACTTGAGGCAAAGCTCATTCTGAAAAAAGATTACCAGATGTCACAACAGACACAAAGGCAAATCAGGAAATGAAATGCTTTAAATCATTTAAATATTCAGCGCTTCAAGTTGCTTCTATGAACCTTTTTGACAAGGCGAAAAAAATTCTTAACCAGCCTGTGTGTGACAATTGCTTGGGCAGGCAGTTCGCGCAGCTTCTTCACGGCTATACGAACAAACAGCGCGGAGAAATGATGCGCAGACTTGTCGCCATGGGTGCAGACAGGGAATACAAAAGCATGGAGGATATAGGCATCGAAGGCATTGAATGGTCAAATTTTGCAGGCATGTCATTTCACAACATAGACAATGAAAAATTCCCTTTTGTGAGAAAACTGAAAGGAAAAAAATGTGCAATATGCAATGATTTATTTATCAGCCTTGATAAATGGGTAGAAAAAATAAAAAAGAAAGTCAACCCCTATGAATTCAAAACATTTGTTATTGGCACAAAGCTTAGTTCTGAATTACTTGACAAGGAAGAAGAGCTGTGGGAAAGGGCTGGCATTGACTGGTGCGAGCCGATAAAGGCAGAAATCAACAGGGAGATAGGGAAGATTCTTGAAAGGCAGACAGGAAAAAAATTTAATGCAAAAATACCTGAAATAAATATTATACTTGACATGAACAGGAAAAGTCTGAATATAGAATTGAACCCGCTTTTTGTCTATGGTGAATATCAGAAGCTCATTCGTGGCATACCACAGACCAAATGGCCCAGCGGCAAATACAAAACAAGTGTTGAGCAGATAATTGCAAAGCCTTTCATGGTTGTGACAAAAGGTAAGGGACATAAATTTCACGGCCTTGGTCGTGAGGACATAGATGCAAGGTGCCTTGGTTGGAGACCGTTTGTTTTGGAAATATTGCAGCCAAATAAAAGGGATATCGAGATGAAAAAACTCGGAAAAAAAATCGGCAAGGCTGTCAAGGTCAAGAATCTTCGATTATCGAGCATCAGCGAGGTCAGGATAATCAAGGAAAAGCGGTCTGAAAAGAGCTACAGCATGATTGTTGAATGTGAAAAGGCGATAAAAAAAACCGAGCTGAAGAAACTTTCTTCTCTTGTTGTTGTGATAAACCAGCGAACTCCCCAACGCGTGCTTCATAGGCGTAGCGATAGAATGAGAAAGAGAAAAGTCATCTCCCTCAAAGCGAAATTTATAAATTCAAGGAAGTTTAAATTACAGGTAAAGTCCGAAGCAGGCTTATACATAAAGGAACTCGTGAGCGGCGACAACGGAAGGACAATGCCAAATATTTCAATGATGCTAGGAAACAATTGTGTGTGCAAGGAGCTTGATGTGATAAAAATACATGTATAGGTGAATGAAATGGAACTTATGGGATTTTTTGCTGATTTTAATAGTGGAGGCATGCTGCTTCTGTTTATGATATTCATAGTGTTTGTTTTTTTCATGAAAAAAATAACAAAGGTTCTTATGAATGCCCTTTGGATTGCTCTTATATCAGCGATATTCCCTGTTTTCGCGAACAAGATTCTCGGTTTTGATATTGTGCTGAGTATGCCAACAGAAATATACTTCATCACGCTCGGGCTGGGACTTTATGTGCTATATCTCTTTGGGACAGTTGTCTATAAGTCGCTGGGATTTTTCGAAAAAATCGGCAGGGCTATGTACGGCTCAATAAAACAGCAGACCTCGCCAAAAATAGAGAAGCTGGAGAAAAAAATAGACGCGCACATGGAGAAACTTGAGGATAAGAAGAAAAAAAAATAGCTGCGTAGAATTACAAAGTTATTATTACAGAAATAATGACAATATTTGGATTCGAATCAATTAGCGTCAAAATAAGATATGCATCCCTTCGAAAGTGAGTTTTTCTTCAGGCAACCCTGGATTTTCATAAACCGATTTTCGTACATCAAAAAAATACGCTTCCGGAATTGTTACATCGCTGAAATGTGTTTTATATTTTTCTATAACTTCTGCGACCTTTGCTTGTGTTGGTTTTTTTGTAAGTCGTATAACGTCACAAATATCATCAGACCTGTCATTTATATGCAATTGTTGATTACCATACGTTTCATTCGCAACAATACGTTCAACATATTCAAAGTCCAATAAATTTTTATCAAGCCCACATAAAAGAATATATGGTCCTGTTGAATGTCTACGAACATGAACTGCCTGGTAACGTTTATCTGCTTTGCTTCTAAACTCTACCCAAACAGCAGCCAAACATTCATCTGGTATTTTGCTTGCACGCAATTCTTCAGAAGTTAAGTTCTTTGCACTTACGTGGTTATATGTCATTAAATCACTTTTCTTATTTATCAATATAATTATTCAGCTCTGAGACAATTATATTAATCAGTTCACTGCATCCAAGCTGTGGAAGATCAATAATCCCTTCCAGATGCATTGTTCTTCTCCATATTGCTGACTCAGAAATTGAAACTCCAATTGTTTCTAATGGTAAACGCCCATAGAATGGTGGCTCACGAATTTTTCCAAAGCTATTGAAACAGTATTTCATAAAATCACTAGCTTGTTTTCCATTAACGACAACACATTTTATAATCTGCGCATTTTCCCTATGTTCAGAATGATACTTAGAAACATAATCTATAACAACTTCGCTTGGGCCGTATGGTTTCAGTAATGATTCGAATGTTTCATTTCTTGGAACAAACCTGCGATTTCTGAGCAACAATTCATGTCCTATTTTTTCAATATCGATAAGATATTCATCCTGTTCAACATTGCCTGAGTGAGCATAATATGCATGTTCAAACCTTATTTCATCAAATGCCTGCATTGCACTGATTTTCATGCAGAGAAGTATACAGTGAAATATATAAAGCTTTTAAATTGTCACTACTTAAAAATTATTATCCTACAGAAATTTTCATATCGGGAATAGATATTTTTCCTGCCGAGCCGCTGATTTTTATGTCTGTTTCTGTCAGCTCAACTCTACCATTGATATTTTTGAATTCTATATTGTTTGTTGTCAATTTTACAGAAGAATTCTCCATGTCAAGTGTGCCTGAAATGCCACTCATTGTAAAATCTTTCAGGTAGGCACCTTCAATTGATATCGACTTGAATGTTGAATCAGATGATATGGCTGTTGACTGGAATGGTATTGAGATATCCGGATATTCCAGTTTGGTGAATGTGCCAGACAGAATAATTTTGTCAGCGTTTATGCTCACGCTGCCCTTGTAGCCGCTTATAGTGAGCTTCTCGTTTCTTGTTATATCGCCTTCCTTGATTTTTACCGAGAGATTTTTTGGGTTTATTGTGATATTCACGTTGTCAGCCTTGTATGAAAAATCCGCAGGCCTGGTGCCGGAAAATGCAAAATCAATATTCCCTTCTGCCTTTTTCTCAGAGCCAAGCGCACCGCCGATTTTTTCGCTGATGCCACCGAATATGCCGCCTGTGCCTGCAATATTCGGCACCAAGAATGCAGCCACAGCAAGCACAATGAACACAGTAGCAATAGCTCTCAGGTTGACCATGCAAAGATATTGGTATCAATATTATAAAAAGGTTGATAGGATGCTGCAACAATGAAAAATGAGTTTTGAGTATTTTATATGTGTTCAACAGTTCTTGTCTTCATATGTACAAGATTAGTACAAGGTTCTTCCCATTTGTGAACATATTCTATTTCCCTGTCTCCAAAAGCATAACATCCAAGCAATTTTTTTCCACTATCCTTCAATGGAATGTCAACAACAAATTTTTCCGCCATATCTATATTCCCAAAATAAGTTGGGATTAATCCTTTTTCATAAAGTTGTAATATATAAAAAGTCGGATTGTTCTCGAATCCATCCAAGTCCCTTATTTTTTCCCAATCAATATACATTTTTGTGCGGTCCGCCATATTGTTTGCAATTTTAGCTGCTGCAATATTTCTGTCCAGCCATCTAGCTACCCATCCTGTTGCAGCAAATACCGCTTCTTGTGCCCGCGATCTTATGTCATCATATTGAACGTCATGAGAAATATTACCATAATAAACAGAATCTCTTCCTGCATGCCTTGCTGCTGCTTGTGCAATTTTAGATATATCCCTTTCTACATGGCTCCATGATTTTTTTCCTTTAAATGGTGTTAATGCTTTCATATAATTTTCAATTAAATCCGCAACTGGTTGAACAAGCGCATTTGCTTCTTTCAAGTCTGGTTTTTTTCCGCCAAAGAAATCGATTCTATATATTCTTTCTATTCCTGTTTGTACCCTTGCTTCAATTGATTCATCTATTTTATTTGTTCTTTCTCTCGCGTGTTTTTCATCGGACATTTGTCTGGTTGGGGTTACTAAATCTTCGGCGAGATAATCTGCTGGATCTCGTGAATCAACTGTTACAGTCATAAACCATTTCTACATCGATAATCCTTAAAAACTTTGTAGCAAAAACGTTTTGAACAACATCTATAAATAGATGTTTTCTGTTTTTCATTTTTGAAATTTAAATTTATGTGTGGAAAACAAAAAACAGATTTAATTCTGTTCTGAAAATTGTTTCATTGACATACGTGTCCATATGTGAAACAAACTTTTCATTTCAATGACATGATATTCATAAATAAGAAAAAGTTTGTTTATACCTAAAGACATTAGCATTTGAACTTATTAATGTCTTTGGTATATCTGAAGGGCATTTATAATATGTTCAATAAATTATGCCATTCAGTATACATGCCACATTTCACATGGCAAGCAAGAATAAAATGTGAGCATTTAAAGCTTTTCCTTCAATTTCTAATCGGTTTTGCAAAATGATATTATTTCAGACAGAAATTCTCGGCACAATTGTATGGTTCTTCATGTTTTTCGTATTCATCTTCCTGTATCCGAGGCTGATGCTTTCGCAACTCATATACAAGATAGAGCAGTCTGCAAGAAAAATGGAACAGATGTCAGACGCTGCAAACAGAATGGTTGTCAGAAAGATAGCTAAAAAACCCGCAGATGAAATGAAGGGCAAGGTAAAGGAGTTTGTCGATTTCTTTGTTGTCGAGCCGAGTTCCATCGATCCATACGGACTGGTGAAAAAAATTGACGTTATTGTAAAGCAAATGGAAAGCAGGTTTGACGAGTTTGTGGACAATGTCGCAGGAGACAAAGGTTACAAGGACAGACAGGAAATAAATTACGGGCTGCGCGCTGCAATGGCGCTCAACCAGATTTCAAAGATTGTCCGCCACAACGTCGAGCTTGCGAAGAAATTCAAGAACCTTCAGATTGCAATGATACTGCAGATGCAGCTTCCTATCATAGAGAAGATAGCAGAAAGTGAACTTAAGGGGACAGAAGCCTTTGTGAACGGCCTGCCGATAGGTGATTCAATCGGCCCGCTTGTAGCAGCATCCATGATCGACACAAGTAGGGAAATAGCAGAAGATGTTGTGATTGGCACCAAGACAATAAAGGGCAGAAAGTGCTTTATCATGAAGGCAAAGGGTCCTGCACCGCATCTTGGAAGAATTGACGATGCAATAGCATGGATAATGAAGCGCAACAAGATTGACAGAATAATAACTATAGATGCAGCGCTTAAGCTTGAAGGCGAGAAGTCGGGCTCTGTGGCTGAAGGAGTTGGCTTTGCAATGGGCGGGTTCCAAAGGGAACTCATTGAAAGTTATCTGTTGCCTCTAAAGAAACCGATAGACAGCATTGTTATCAAAGTAGGACTCATGGAAGCCATCATGCCAATGAAAAAGGAGATATTTGACTCATTGCAGAAGGCAAACGGATACGTGGAAAAAGCTGTTGAACGGACAAAGAAGGGCGGAAAGATAATAATCATCGGCGTTGGAAACTCATGTGGCATCGGTGATACAACCAAAACAATGGACGACGTGAAGCGAATGGTAATCGAGATTGACAAGCGCTACAAGAAAGAGGAAGCGCAATCAAAGAAGGGCGGCAGATGGATATAAATTTGCACCTAGTTTTAACCTGAGAATATGTGTTTAAGATACATATCAATAAGGGCCAAATCAGATGCTCTTTCAGTCCCTGATTCTAGCGGTTCTCCAAAATCTGGCGGATAACTTTTTGTCATTTCAATCCCAATCTCTCTATTATCATATAAAACTTCTACAAGCTTATTCAAAGAATCCCTATCAGATGCTTGATGTACTTCTCCTTTCGTATTGACAATAATGTGTTCTGCAATTGCATTTTGATGAGAGAAGAAGGGATATCTTTTTAGTGTATAAACTTCAACATCTCCTCTTGATGGAGGAGGTACAACTGTGATTTGCATAAAAAGTTGGTCCATTCTCCCCGAACCTAACAAAGATGGACCACTGCAATACTCTAGACAAAAAAGGGTTCCATCTACATCTATTTCTCTGTAGTGGAATCTAATTTGTTCATCTCTTTTGGTCTCCTTTAGAAATTTGACGTCCATATGTATCCACTGCTATTGAAGTAGTACAAACTTTATAAATTTAATATGATATCAGTCAAAAAACCTTTTTAATGTCAACTAAATTATAATCTTAAATATTCATTTAGTTGACAGTACTGTGAAACAAGAAGTATTTTAATCAGTATTTATTCCTTGTTTCACATTAAAAGCTTGTGAGCAGAAAGAGTTTGAACAGATAGAATAAAATGTAATTGTGATGAAAAAATGAGAAACGAACGTGGATTTCAGGATAACTGGACTCCGAGGACAAAACTCGGAGAGATGGTTGCGCAGGGAACCATAAGTCTGGAAGAGATTTTCAAGCAAGGAATGAAGATAAAGGAAGCAGAAATAGTTGACATGCTGCTGCCGCAACTTAGAAATGACCTTATTTTTATTGGCGATTCGCCTGGTAAAGGAGGCGGCGGCAGGAAGACTCCAACAAAGCGCACTGTAAAGATGCACCGCTCCGGAAGGCGATACAAGATTTCTGCGCTTGTTATTGTAGGAACCGAAGGATACATCGGCATTGGAAAGGCAGATTCAAAGGAGCACAGCCAGGCAATAGCAAAGGCGCTCAAGGCTGCAAAGCTCAACATTATTCCGGTAAAAAGAGGCTGCGGTTCATGGGAGTGCAGGTGTGCTGACAATCACAGCATACCATTTGAAGTCACAGGAAAAGCTGGTTCTGTATCAATAAATTTGCTCCCTGCTCCGAAAGGCATAGGTCTGTGCATAAGTGATGAGGCAAAGAAAATACTTGAAATGGCAGGCGTGAAAGACATATGGTCAAAGGCATTTGGTGACACGCGCACCAGGACAAATTACGTGGTAGCTGTTTACAATGCGTTAAAGAACCTGAACAGCATGAAGGTTCATCATGAGTTTGCTCCTGAATCAATCAAGCAAACAATAGAAAAAGCAGATGAACAGGAAATTGATTTAACTGATGTTGCTATAGAAACAAACGAAACATTACCAGAAGAAACAGAAGATGTGGTTGATGATGAGTGAGAAAATTATTGCAGCTGTGCAGATACGAAGCAGTGTTGCAACAAGCGAAGTAATAAAGCGCACATTAAAGATGCTTGGTCTCAGACATGTTAACAACATGGCAGTTTTGCCTGTAAACCCGACAACGCTCGGTATGATAAAAAAAGTCGGGGGTTTTATTGCATGGGGCGAACTTTCACAGGAGCTCCATAGTGAACTGGAAACAAAACACGGCAAAAAAACCGTATACAGGCTCAAGCCACCAAAACAGGGACTCAAGTCAGTAAAACTTCCGCAACCACAAGGTGATTTAGGATACCACGGAGAAAAGATAAACGCGCTGGTAAAGAGGATGATTTAGTAAGCAGGTGATATCATGGTCGTACGCTTCAGAAAAAAAGTTTCCCGTCAACATGGCTTGCATACGCATGGCTGGGGTGCAAAAAAAAAGCACCGTGGCGGAGGAAGCAAGGGCGGCAAAGGTTATGGCGGTAGTCACAAGCACAAATTCTCATTCATTACTTCTTATGACCCTAATCATTATGGATACAAGGGGTTTCATTCATCAAAACACAAACAGGAAACAATAATAAATATTGGCGAGCTTGAGAAACTTTCGTTAAAAGAAGGAAAAACAGAACTTGATCTGGCATCGTTTGGATATACCAAGTTGCTTGGCAAGGGCAAGCTTGCAGCGCCGCTTACAGTGAAGGTCGGAAAATTATCCGCTCGCGCAAAGGAAAAGATTGAAAACGCCGGCGGGAAGATTGTTGAAGAATAATTAATATACAAATTTATTATTGTCTTGGTAAATAAATGTGGTGTATTCATGGGTATTCTTGATAAAATATCTTCGTTTCTGCCTGGCGTGACTGAGCCGAAATCACATCTTAGCTTCAGGTCGCGACTCAAGTGGACAGGAATAATACTTTTACTGTACCTTGTCATGGGCCAAATCGTTCTTTATGGTGTTGAGCCGACTGCGCTTGCACGATTTCAGTTCATTGAAATGATACTAGGCTCTTCGTTCGGTACGCTTGTTACGCTCGGTATCGGCCCAATAGTCAGCGCTTCCATCATATTACAATTGCTGGTCGGCAGCAAGATAATACCATGGGATTTAAAGTCATACGAAGGCAGAAAAAAATTTCATGGCACACAGAAGCTTCTCACAGTTGTCTTTGCGCTGTTTGAGGCGTATGCATTTGTTGCATTTGGAGCAATCAGACCCGCGTCGTCAGACCCGACACTTTTTGCTATACTTATAGGACAGATTGCATTCGGCGCATTCGTAGTCCTGCTCATGGACGAGCTTATCTCAAAATGGGGCATAGGCTCTGGTGTTTCGCTTTTCATTGCAGCAGGAGTCACAAAGACAATCTTTGTGCGTGCATTCAACCCGCTTACTCCGGCTGGCCAGACAGTTCCTTCAGGGCTTATACCACAGTTTGTTGTGCTGCTTGGCACAGATGTATTTCAGGCATTCCTTGCCTTACTGCCGCTGGTTGCAACGATTGTAGTGTTCCTTATTGTTGTTTATGTTCAGTCAATGAAGGTTGAAATACCGCTTGCATTTGCATCATTCCGCGGCTTCTCAAGGCGCTGGCCACTGAATCTCATCTATACAAGCAATATTCCTGTAATACTCATGGCTGCGCTGCTGGCCAACCTACAACTTATGGGAAGCATTGGTGGACAGCTAACAGAAGAAGGGTTGCGGTGCGGCATGCTTGGTTGTTATGACAGCAATGGCGCTGCTGTGAGCGGTTTGGCAACATTTTTCCAGCCGCCCAGCAGCATTTCTCTCCAGATATTTTTCCTTGTAATACTTGTTGTGGTTTTTGCTGCTGCGTTTGCTGCATATTATTTCAAATTCAAGGAAAGCGGAAAGGTAATACTGATTTCTATATTTGCAGGATTAGTGCTAGCGTCTCTTGTATCCATATCAACAACAGGCCTGCCTACAAGTCAGGAGTTTTTGCGCTCATCTGCTTATCTTATTATCCTTGTCACAGGTTCAACAGTATTCTCCATATTCTGGATTTCAACAAGCGGCATGGATGCACGAACAGTTTCAGAACAGATAGAAGGGCTTGGAATGCAGATGCCGGGCTTCCGTCGTGATCCGCGCATTGTTGAGCAAGTGCTCAACCGCTACATTCCAACGCTTGCCATAATATCAGGAATGTTTATCGGCTTGCTTGCAGCTCTTGCTGATTTTACAGGCGCGCTCGGCACAGGAACAGGAATATTACTGACAGTAACGATTGTCTACAGCCTCTACGAGCAGATAGCATCGCGCTATGCTCAGGACATGAATCCAGCGATGAGAAAATTCTTTGAGTAAATCAAGAAATATATGATACAAAAAACTTCTTTATGAAAATTTGAAAAAAAATCAAATAATTTTTTTATCAACCAATAATTTCAATTTATTTATTATATCTTTTATGCTGGTTTCATTGCTGATGAGATAATCAATATTAACATGTCTGCCATAATATTTTATTCCGATTCGTTTTTTCCTCAAATCATCTACAAGCTGAATTTCATGCTCCTTTAATTCACTATAATTCTCACGAAGATAATCTATCACTATTATGTGAGATCCTGTCATATCACCCCTTGTTTTGAAGCCATCTAGGGATAGGAGTGCGGTTATCAATTCGAGTATTGATTCATAATATTCTTCGATTATTTTCGATGCAAATTTTTTGCTATCTGTTTTGTACAAAAGCTTTATGGCATCTAGTCTCATAGCTACTGTGCCCAAAAGGCTTTTTGCTCTTTCTTTATCTGGCGTTATTTCGATGAGTCCTTCCATCAAAACACCTTCAGATAACCTCTGAGTAGTATACCATTTATGATATTATTTTTCAATTCTTTTGGTAGGCTGCCAAAATCATTACTAAAGTGGAGATTAATTTTGCGTGCAAGGACCTTTTCATAACTATGAATATCTATTTCCCTTTCTTTTGTCAACAAAAATATATCAACATCACTTTCTTTTATGTCCTCGCCTCTTGAAGCAGAACCAAAAAGTATTATGAAGCGTGGCGAGCACTCTTCAGATAGCTTGTTTAGGAGGCCACAATCATCCAATCGGAGCGTCATATCAATTTTTTTGTAAAACCTGAATAATTCGCTGCTTCTGTTAGCCCGATACGTTGGATAGGAAATTCCCTTTGATTTTATCACGAGCGGATAGCCATGTTTGTTTTCCTTGCAAAGCTCCTTCATATGAAGCCTTACAGATGTTGTTGCGAGCCCTATTTGCTTAGAGATGTATCTAATTGTAAACCCTTCTTTTGGACTTGGATCATCAAAAAATGCTCTTAGCACTTTCCAATTGCTACATTTTTGTATCATATGAAACATTTATGTATCATAAAGTATATAAATGTATCATTCTAGAGATTTTTGGCTGTCAAAATACAACTCAGATAGCCAAATTCTATAATCTATTTAAAATTCCGATTGCCATATTACATATATGAAAAGGTGTAAATGGTATATGAAAAAGCAGTCCATAATTCTATTCGCATTAATAGCGTCAATAGCCCTGGTTGCAATTATCGTCCAGGCAAGGGACATAGAAGGAAACTACATGCTAGCAATACCGCTTGATAATACAGCTGGTAACACAGGAACAAGTTCTTTAGGATCCACTGCCCTTGGCTGTGATATGAATGTGCAGGGAAGGATAATGAGCAATTACTGCAACCAGAACAGCGCGCCCATGAGAGACAAGAACTATGTGCAGAACTGCTGCAAAAATGATGATGGCAATTGCTATGCTGTGTGCAAAATCACCAATGACAATGACTGTATAATCAAGCAGAAGCTGGAACAGATGCATCAATATTTATTAGCACACAAATCTCCATTGGGTTACACGCCTGCTGAGAATGAATCGTTGCTCATACCAAAGACAGAAGTCTACCGTATAATACCAGGCAGCCAGGCAATAGGCTACCTGAACCTTTACAAGGCAACAGGCAAGCGCATCTATCTCAAGGAGGCACAGGACAGACTGAATTATATTGCTAATGCCATCACAACAAAACCAAATGAAGTCTGGATTGGTTATAGTTTTGACGGCTTTCTTGGTTATGCATTTTTGCTTGGCTACGAATATAGTTGCAACCAGACATACAAAAATATCGGCATGGCTGTTGCTGAGCGATGTCTTGGCTATCACGAGGAGCTTAACTGGGGCATGATGTGTGCACTAAATCTTGCAGAGGCCTACAAGCTGACAAATAACCAGACATATCTGAATGAAGCACGAGCTATTGTATCAAGAACAGCATACTATCAGAATACTGACGGCTCGTTTCCACATACAAAGGTAAAAGGATATAGAAATCGCGGCTATACTGCTTGGCTTGGATGGGAGCTTGTCACGTATAGAATGTATGATTCTACTGCTGAT
>JAZDJX010000020.1:0-12562 GCA_043803505.1 Candidatus Aenigmatarchaeota archaeon
AGGAACAGGGTAATTGTTAGCTAGAGAAATAATGTGAAGAAACCTTTTTTTGATTCTCAACAAAAATCATACAGATAGACTGATTTTTAAAACACAAAATCCAATATTCATCTGATAGTCATGCCCATCAACGCGACAGCAGAATATTACAGTGCAGAGGCAAGATTCAGGTCAGCCAAGACAAACGCAGAAAAGATTCTCACACTTGAAGAGATGATACGTCTCCTACCGAAACACAAGGGCACTGAAAATCTACTTGCACAACTCAGAGCAAAGCTGTCAAAACTGAAGAAAGAATCAATAAAGAAGAAGGGGCGCGGGTTTGGAACTGCAATAAAGAAATCCGGTGAGGCGCAGGTGTGCCTTGTCGGGCTGACAAATTCGGGAAAATCTTGGCTTCTAAATAATCTTACAGGCACAAATATTGAGGTAGGTAGTCACCCTTATACAACAACAGAGCCTGCTGTTGGCATGATGGATTATAAAGGTCTGAAGGTACAACTGATTGAAATCCCATCGCTGCTTGAGCCGCGGCATCTTGATGTGTGTCGCACATGCAATCTTATTGTATTTGTTGTGAGAAACAGCAGTGAAATAAAAATTCTCGAGAGCGTGCTTGCCGACAATTTCATAAGAAAAAAATTTATTGTTGCTGATACATTCAATGAAAATCCGGGACAAATAAAGGAAAAGATATGGGGTGCGCTCGGATTGATGATTGTCTACACAGAAAAAGGGCTGTCGATGGCTTTGCCTGACGGTTCGACAATCCGTGACTTTGCAGAGCGCATCCACAAGGATTTCATAAAAAATTTCAGGTTTGCGCGTCTTATAAGAAACAAGCGCATCATGTCAGCCGGGCTGTCATACAAGCTCAAGGAAAATGACATTGTGGAGATACATCTGAAGAAATGATGTAAATTATCTTAATGGCTCTATTTTTGCACCATTAGCATAGCAATCAAATCTGGAGTCACAATAATTACAGATCTCTGGACAATGTTTCATTTCTCTTTCTATCCTTTTCATCTCTTTTCCTGCGACAGACAAATATCCTGTCATAATATCCCTTAAAAGTTTGTTTGCAGATCCTTCATAATCATCTTTTTTTGTTGATAGATGTAATTTCTTTATTTCGTGTACAGCTTTTTCTATTTCGTCGCCTGTGATTGCATGTTCTATTGCATACTCAAAATTGCAATTGCCATGACTCGCTTTTGTACCTGGTTTTTGTGGATGCAAATACTTTCGCTCTACTTCTTTCTGTATCATCATTAATTCCTCTGCATATTTAATTTATTATTTACTTCAAAGCAATTACAAAGAATAAAATATTTAAAGCTTTACTGAATTGATGAAACTGTATAATTTACTGAGAATAAAGCACCAAAAAAATTATTCCGAAACCACAATGTTACAAATAATTAAAATATCATTATTCAATAAAACAAAATGTTTTCTTGAAGATGAAGAATTGTCTTAGTAATCCTCTTCGGTTTCTTCTTCGTCTCCGCCTTCCTCATCGTCGCTCTCATCAGAATCGTCATCGTCGTCATATTCTCCATATTTATGTTTCATGATTACACCTCTGTTTGCTATAAGCGCATAAGTATATAAAACTTTCTGTGATGCAGTGGTGAATATTTCTTATAATTACAGTAGGAAAAAACATTTAATATGCTAGCAATATCGGCTTGCAGAAACTTTAAAAAGATTGGCAAGCATCTAAATTAGAATTATTTAAACGGAGTAGAAAAAAATGGCAGAAAAAAAGCCGCATCTTAACCTTGTGACAATCGGTCACGTTGACCATGGAAAGTCAACGCTTGTAGGCAGACTGCTGTTCGATACAGGTAACATACGCGAGGATGCAATGAGAAAACTCAAGGATCTTGCAAAAGAGCTCAAGAAAGAAACATTCGAATTTGCATTCGTGATGGACAGGTTCAAGGAAGAGAGGGAGCGCGGCCTGACAATAGACATCATGCACCAGAGGTTTGACACTCCTAAATATTATTTCACGATTATTGATGCTCCTGGCCACAGGGACTTTGTAAAAAACATGATTACAGGTACAAGCCAGGCAGATGGTGCAATACTTGTTGTGTCTGCAAAAGAAGGCGTTCAGGAGCAGACAAGGGAACATGCATTCCTTTCAAAGGTGCTTGGAGTCGGCCAGATGGTTATTGCAATAAACAAGATGGATGCTGTGAATTACGACGAGGCAAAATTCAAGTCTACAAAGGCTGATGCTGAAAAATTGCTGAAAACAATCGGCTACAAAATTGAAGAAATCATATTTGTTCCGACATCAGGATATGTCGGCGATAATGTCGCAAAGAAAAGCGAAAATATGGCATGGTACAAGGGTCCGACGCTTGTAGAGGCGCTTGACAACTTCAAGGTTCCTGAGCAGCCTATAAACAAGCCGCTGCGACTGCCTATCCAGGATGTGTATTCAATCACAGGCGTTGGTACAGTGCCTGTTGGAAGGGTAGAGACAGGCGTGATGAAAATTAATGATTCTGTGATTTTTGTTCCTTCTGGCGCAAAGGGCGAGATAAAGAGCATAGAGATGCACCATGAACAAATTCAGGAGGCAAAACCTGGCGACAATGTAGGTTTCAATGTGCGCGGTGTCAACAAAACAGACATAAGACGAGGAGACATTGTGTGCCATGAAAAAGACAAGGCAAAGGCTGTGAAAGAGTTTACAGCACAGATTATAGTTCTAAACCACCCAAGTGTGATTTCAAAAGGCTACACACCTGTGTTTCACGTCCACACATCACAGGTTGCATGCACTGTAACAGAAATAGTGAAAAAGCTTGATCCGAAGACAGGAGCAGTTGTAGCAGAGAATCCGGATTTCATCAAGACAGGCGATGCTGCTATAATCAAGATAAAACCGACAAAGCCATTCGTCATTGAGAAGCAGAGCGAACTGCCTCAGCTGGCACGATTCGCAATCCGCGACATGGGTCAGACAGTTGCAGCAGGCATGTGCATTGATACTGTGACGGCGTAACTGTTATTAATTGTTTTTTTCTGTGCTTAATTTTCAGTTTAGTTATAAAAATAATTTAGTGATGTTTATGAATGATATATCTTTTGTGATTCCAACATGCCGTTTGCGCCATGTTGGAAGTGCAATCAGAAGTTACTCTGCTCATTTTCAAAAGTATGAAGGGTGAAATCTGAAATAGAAATGATAAACAAGGCATTTTCTGTTTGGGATGAAATATCTGAAGTATCACAAAAACTAAAATCGAGAGGTAAATTGCCTATGAAAACAATGAAACATTCTGTTTAATTGTTCCTATGCCCCATTCAGCCTTCCCTTTATCTTCGCAAATTCCCAACCGATTTTCTTTTTTGCCGCTTCCTCTATGTCGTGCGGATGGGTGAATGTGTATTCGACTGCATGTGCAAGCCCCTTTGCAGGCTCGACTGCGACAGTGCGCCAGAATACGTAACTCACAGGCGGCGCCTTTTCATATTCTGCTGAAAGTATCTTTGGAAGCAGGACAAGCGATGCTACACGAATAATGAAAGACGCCAGAAAAACTATCTGCAGTCCTGCGAACCACATAAATGTCGAATGGGAAACACTTTGTGCAAGGAAGCCGCCGAACAGCGCTCCGAGGACAACTGAAATCCCCTTTATTACATTGTGGTTTGCGACAAATCCCGGTCTTTTGTCAGCAGGCGTCACACCAAGCAACAGATTGAATGCAGCAAGGTCAAAGCCTGCCCATGCAAATGAAGAAAAAACCTCTATCATAAGGATATGAGCAACATTTGCTGCAAACATGTAGAATAGTGGTACAAAACAGACAAGTATACCTGTAACCACTATGATGTTTCTTTCGCCAAAACTGTCACAAAACCTTCCCCAGTATGGTTGGAAGATGATAGATACCAATGCGCCAACTGCCACTATAATACTGAACCAGAAGTAGCCTATATTGAGGCTGTTTAGCATGTAAACAATGAAAAATGGGGTTGCAACCATCACGCCAAAGCCCATGAGACTCAGGAAGAAAGTGAAATAATAAAAATTTTTGTTTGCCGAAAAAGACGTTCGTATATTGCTGAAGGAAAATGACACAGAGTGTTTGTAATGATAAACATTTCTGAATTTCGGTTCATACATTTTTGCAAAAAATAATATTGAAAGCAGTCCGAGAGCTGCGGAAAGCGTGAATATGAACGAAAAGCCGAATGCATCAAGAATATAACCTATAATAAGTATAACACCTAATCCTGCAAAACCTGTTATCATATTTCTCCAGCCAAAATATTTTCCACGTCTGTTTTCAGGCACAATATCGCCAATTAAACTTGTCCATGCAGGCGAACGCATTGAGCCGAAAAAAGCTGTGATACCGATGAACAGAATCAGAAAGCTTATAGGATTCTCAAGCCCTAAAAATGGTATTGCTGCTATAAACAGCCATAAAAATTTTGCAAGAAATGTTGATATGCTCCATATTGTTTTCCTGTTCATGTAACGTGTCAGGAGCGCCCCAGGCACTTGGGATGCAGTGGCTGCCAATTGCTCTACAGAACGAAGCAACCCTATTTCTGCGTTTGTCGCCTTCAGTGCAAGCGCAAACGGCACTGTATAGGCATTTATTATGCTTGATGAAGCAGAAGAAAACGCACCTTCCATGGTTGAGTAGTGCATGCTTTTATTGAGCTTTGCCTCATCCATGTTATTTATCATAACAGATGGTTTGCCCTTTACAAGAACAGACCTCTCAAGGCTACCTATTTTCTTTTTTTGCAGAACAGGTTTTGATGTTTTTTTTGTTATCATGCATTAAACATAGCAGAGGTGGTTAATAAATTTATTGAATTGCTTGCAAGTTTTTATGTTCCTGTTTGAGTCTGGCTATCCAATCATAATTGGCCATTATGATCCTATAAATCATCAAATTCTTAAGTTTTCGCATAATCTGATGTTGTGTGCAGTTTTTTCAAGGGCTTAAAAGTAGAAAGGGACAATTCCCCAGAACATAAGATTTATAATGTTTTTAATAATACACTGTAGTATGGAAAACGTAACTTTTGCTGATTCAAAAGGAAATCAGATTTTAGGAACAGTTTCAATACCAAAACAAGCAGGATCAGTTGTGATAATATCTCACGGATTTTCAAGTAATAAGGATAGAAAATTTTATGTAGAATTACAAAATGAGCTTAACAACGCAGGGATTGGCACTTTGAGATATGATTACTATGGACATGGACAACTTTATTGTGGAGGTTCAAAATATACTGTTACAAAAGATGTTACACTAACAAAATGTGTTGATAGCCTCAAAGCAGCAATTTCTTTTGTTCGCAGTAAGGGGAATTATGACATTGGTTTAATGGGTTCAAGTTTTGGCGGATTAATATCATTAATTGCTGCTTCCCAAGATTCAGATGTGCGAGCATTAGCTTTGAAATCCTCTGTAACAGAACCTGTCGAAGTTTGGAAACAAAGGTTGGGAGATGAGAGAATTGAAAAATGGAAACATAATGGCATTATGCATTATGATGAACGAGGTGAAGATTTTGAACTAAATTATACCTTTTGGGAAGATATCCTAACATATGACACATTTGAAGTAGCTAAAAATGTTACTTGTCCTGTATTGATTGTTCATGGAGGAAGTGATACCGTTGTTCCTATAAAACAAAGTCGGGATCTTGCAAGAATAGTCAATACTGAAGTTAATGTTGTTAATGGAGCTAATCATGATTATGCCGATCCTGCACAATATAATGAGATGAAAAAATTAATAACTGATTTCCTTGTAGAGAAATTGTCCCGTTAATTCTTATTCTTAATAGCTCACTCTGTTCGCCTGATTAAACGCCCTTGAAAAAACTGTCCCTTCGGTCGTTCGCCTTGCAGGCTCACCACATAACACGGCTTAAACAGAAATTTCCCAAATGCTCGGTTATGTCTCGCACTTCGTTTAAGCCGATACGCCATATTCAATTTGCCCCCTCGCTAGAAAGATTTATATTGTAGTATGAGCTATAATAAAAATTAGGAGATAAAAATATGGTAAACTGGAAAGAAGTTGCAAAATTTGCTTCAGGATTGACGGCATGGGAAGCTATTGCACATGCCTCACTGGGATTAAACGGAGTACTTCCATTAACACTTTTTGGTATTACGATAACCCCAACAATTAATACTGTGCAGATTATAATTCCAGCAGTTGTTTCAATTACGCTAGCATATTACGCATGGTTTAAAAAATAAGAAACGCTCAGTTGCCCTTTTGGGAATATAACACGCATTAACCGGCTACGTTCGGTTGCATCTCGCTTTGTTGGAGGTATACTTTTTTACCTGTTAAACACCTTGTAAGCAACCGCGCCGACGATTATCACGCCGATTTCAAAAAGAATCAGCATCGGATCAAAGAATGCGAACATCGCTGCTGCACTGAGCAGGCCAAGCAATGCAAGCACAGGAAATCTTCCTATATTGACAGGGCTCTTGAATGGAGGCTCTTTCTTGTCATGGAAGCGGATAAAAATCAGCGAGAGGTTTATCAGGATATAAATTGTGAAAATACCTATATCAGTCAACAGGGCAACAGTTTTTAGGTTGCCTATGAAAAGTGCAGCAATAACTAAAGCCATTGCAAGAAAAACAGAAATGTATGGAGTGCCGCGTTTCCCTATGCGCGCGCATGCATGTGGAAATGAACGATTGTTTGCTAGGCCGTAGAAAAGTCTTGACACGACAATGAGGGTCACAAGCACTGTATTTGATGTTGCAAAGAGAGCTATAATAGACATTATCAACCCTGCATTGACTCCGAATGCCTGACTGGCAACTTCTGTCAGCGGTGCCTTTGAGGTTGCTAGTGTTTCCCAGCCAACAACACTGACAGCTGCTATTGAAACAAGGATGTAAAGTATTGTAGATATTACCAGTGAGATCAAGAGTGCACGTGGCATTATCTTTTTTGCGTTCTTCGTTTCCTCAGAAACATTGACTACTTCCTCAAACCCTATATACGCAAAGAAGATGAGCGCAGTTGCAGAGAGCACACCAAAAAAGCCGCTTTCAGGCATTTCGAAAAAATTTATGTCGGGTTTGAAGAAAAAAATCCCAATTAGGACGATAATGACCAAACCGCCCATTTCGATTATGGTGGAGAGTATAGTGAACCTTGCTGAATCCTTTATTCCGATATAATTCAGGATTGATAGCAAGGCGATCAAGACGGCTGCAACAATGAGCACCTCGCCCCCGAAAATATGAGTGAAATAATTTGCAAAACCCAGGGAGACGGTTGCTGCAGAAATAATGCCTATGACAATGAAAATCCATTCAACAACAAATGAAAGCATCTTCCTGTTAAAAGCATGTTTTGTATAAACGTACTCAGCTGCTTCCTTCGGATAGCGAGATGATAACTCTGCATATGTTAATCCTGTGAATGTCGCAATAATGGCTGCTATCGCAAATGATATCCAGATGGCATTTCCTGCCATGCCTGCACCAACACCGAGCAGGGCATATATTCCTGCGCCCAGGATGATTCCAACACCGTAAAACACTGCACTAAGAAGTCCGACATCTTTCTTCAATTTGTAATGTTTCCCTTTCATACATCTACTTTGTTTCAGGGGGTTAATATATTTTATGGCAGGTGAAATCGGCTATCTCAACAAAGCTTTATAAAAATTAAATGATTAGCATAATCTATGTATATGCCATTATTTCTGTTTTGGCCAAAATATCGCTGGATGATTCCAAGCACTTGGCTCGAGGATACGGGAAATGCTAAACGGCTCACAACTTATATTGTTCATAAAAATGACCACGGTGGATTCGAGGCAACACAGCTTTCAGAATTCCCGGATACATACATCCATATCGCCATAATGATATTGATGAATTTAGTGGATCAGGAATAACAAAAAGAGAAGCCAAAAAGGAATGCAGAAGAATAACAAAAGAATGGGCAAAAGATTACTTTCCAATACCAACTAAAAATGTTTCTCCGTGCGCCTGTTAATGCAGGTGCGCTAGTGCTCCTTAATCTGTAATTATATTCGCTTGTATGCCAGCTGCTATAAAACTTCGGTGCCATTGAAAAACGCATGGTTTTAAATATTAATGATAATATAAAATCAAGATATGGCTGAAGCAACAGAAGACAAACATCCTAAACACAAAAAAATATCAATATGGCATATTACTACTATTCTATTTGCTGTCCTATTTGTTGGCGCCCTTGTTGTCATAGCCATACCAAAACCCGGCATTAATTCGAATGAAGCCGGAAACAAGGTTGTAGATTACATAAATAAGAATATGCCTCAGCTAGGCATAACATCACTTATCAATGCATCTGAAAAAAGTGGGCTCTATGGAGTTAATATCAAAATAATAGGTACAGACAATTCTGTTAATGCATATACCTTATATGTTACAAAAGATGGCCAACTTTTCTTTACTTCTCCTCCTATTGGCATGAATGCTGAAAAAATATCAGCAGAGACACAGGAAATTCCAAAGAAAGATAAACCAACATTAGATTTGTATGTATGGACAAATTGTCCTTATGGTGTAGAGGCAGAAAAATTAGTGAAACCTGTATATGATTTATTGAAAAATAAAGTTGATTTCAATCTGATTTTTATCGGACCTGTAACTGATAGCAAGGAAACAGCTTCTAAAAGTTGTTTTGATGGACAGGACAAATCTGTAGATGAAGCTGCTAAAGTATGTTGCAATAATTACACTATAAATGGAAAAATAATTTATTCTTGTGGTCTACATGGTAGTGGAGAAGCATTGGAAAGTGAAAGAGAAGCTTGTATTTTAAAGGAATATGGTAAAGACAGTTTATGGACGTATCTTGCAGAATTTGTTAATTCCAAAGATTCTAATAAATCAATGACTGCGGCAGGTGTAAAGGCTGATAAAATTAATTCATGTATGTCAAGTTACGGTTGGTATGATATATTGATTGCTAATACAGCTACAGCTATTCAAAACAATATTCAGGGTTCAGAGTCAATCTTACTAAATGATTTTAAATTGAGTCCGTCAGATTATAGATGGTCACCAGAAAAACTAAAAACACTTATATGTTCGGCATTCACAACACAGCCATCAGAATGTTCCCAAACGCTTTCTGAAGTGTCTGGTACTTCTGCAACATCAGGCGGATGCGCTTAGAAACAAATTTGTCCTGAATTAATTCACATCTCGTTTCACAAACTTTAAAAAAGTGGTGCTAATGGTTATCTGTATCATAGCTGCGGTTATCTTCGGCTTTCTTGGAATATTTTCTGCAAAATATCGTGGCTATGCAAAGGAGTCGTTCCGTTGCACATTCAGGATGGCAACATTGCGAAAGTGTGATACAGAGTTTGACGAGAGGGTCAAGGCAAAAATAACTTCAAAGCTGATGAAACGAAGCCCGAAGGCTGCTGGTTTTGTATTCAGAAATTTTTCTGTCATATCCTGGGTATTTGTGATTGTCATGTTTGCAAGCCTTGCATTGACAGTAAACACTGCATATAACCTTGCAGTGTATGGAACCTGCGACCCGCATTCAGACCAGTGCATATTTAATCCAAACGCCATTAGCTGCGGTTCAGAGCACTGCGCTGCAGAGGGATGCACATGCGATAAAGGATGTGAAGCACCTGAATATACTGCATGCGCCGGAAACTGCACATGCGAAAATGAAACGTGCGGATAATTATAATTCAAATATCGTTCCAATAGCAATATAAAAATACAGACCTATGCTTAATGATGTGCGGCATTGTCGGGTATATAGGGCACAGGGAGATTGTGCCATTGATAATTTCTTCTCTCAAAAAAATGGAATACAGGGGGTATGACAGTGCTGGGTTGTGTGTACTCAATAACAAAAACCTGCAAATCATGAAAAAAAGCGGCAAGATATCCCAGCTGGAAAATATTGCTGCGTTGGCAGACTTGAACGGCACCATCGGCATTGGTCATACGCGATGGGCAACGCACGGGATTCCAAATGACAACAATGCACATCCACACACGGATTGCAAAGGCAGCATAGCTGTTGTCCATAATGGCATAATAGAAAATTTTCAGTCATTGAAGTACATGCTTGAAAGCGAAGGACATAAATTCAAGACAGATACCGATACAGAAGTAATTGCACATATGATAGAGAAATTTTATGTAAATGACACACCGCTGGAAAAGGCTGTCTCCGAGGCATTAAATATTATTGTCGGAACATATGGCATAGCTGTTGTGTCAGATAGAGAGGAAAAAATAGTTGCAGCGAGAAACGGCAGCCCTCTTGTTCTTGGAATAGGCGATGATGAATGTTTTGTTGCGTCTGATGCAATGGCATTCATGAATTACACGAAAAATGTTGTATACCTTCATGATAGTGATATAGCAACCATAACAAAATCCGGCTACAAAATAAATGGCATAAATGGCGCGATGATGGAAAGAAAAATTGACAAGATATTGTGGAACGCTGCTTCTATTGAAAAAGGCGGGTTTGAACATTTTATGCTAAAGGAAATATTTGAGCAGCCGGAATCTGTAAGAAATGCTATGACAGGAAGGATGGACATAAAAAATCTTCAGGTAAAAATCACTCTTGATGTTCCTGATGAATTCCTGTGTAACATCAGGCGAATAGTCATAACTGCATGCGGCACATCATGGCATGCAGCACTTGTTGGAAAATATCTCATAGAAAGATATTGCAATATACCAACTGATGTTGATTATGCATCAGAATTCAGATATAGGAGCCCTGCTATAGATGAAGACACGTTGGTTATAGCCATAAGTCAGTCAGGAGAAACCGCTGACACGCTTCATGCTGTAAGGCATGCGAAGAAGAAGGGTTCTAAGGTTATTGGCATTGTGAATGTTGTAGGAAGCACCATATCACGTGAGGTCGATGGTGGAATTTATATTCATGCTGGTCCTGAAATAGGTGTGGCGTCAACCAAGGCATTTGTCTGTCAGGTTGTCTGTCTGAATCTTTTGAGTGTTTATCTCGCCAGGCTTCTTGGAAAAATGGACAATGAAACCACAAAATCGATTTTTGCAGAAATGCAGAAAATACCCGATTTTATAGAAGAAGCACTGAAAGAAAATGAAAATATAAAAGATGTTTCAGCATTCTTTTCACGTCATAATAACTGCCTGTTTCTTGGAAGGGGGTTTAATTTTCCCGTAGCCCTCGAAGGAGCGCTCAAGATGAAAGAGCTGTCCTATATTCATGCAGAAGGTTATCCTGCTGCTGAAATGAAGCATGGACCTATTGCCTTGATAGATAATAACATGCCTGTAGTGTTTATCATAAACAGGAATGACCCGATACGGGAAAAAATCATGAGCAATATACAGGAAGTAAAGGCGCGTGGCGGCAAAATAGTTGCCATAGCAAACAAGGGCGATGAAGAAATAAAAAAATATGCAGACTTCATAATAAATGTGCCGGAAACAATAGATATTTTAAGCCCGGTTATAAATGTCATTCCGCTGCAGCTGCTTGGCTATCACACGGCTGTTGCACGAGGATGCGATGTTGACAAGCCAAGAAACCTGGCAAAGTCGGTGACTGTTGAGTAATATCCGGCACAACCGGACAATTTCTTTTTAAACTCTTATAAAATATTTATTTATATGAACATCGAAAAGCTCAGGGAAGATTTTCCTATACTGAAAAGCGGCATAATCTATTTTGACAACGCATGTGTGTCGCTGAAACCGAAGCAGGTAATTGAGGCAATGAACAAATATTATTATGAATTTCCTGCATGCGGCCAGAGGAGCGAGCATAAACTTGGCAAAAAGGTGACAGAATCTGTCTGGCAGTCAAGGAAGGAGCTGAAAAAATTCTTCAATGCAAAATCAGAAAAAGAGATAATATTCACAAAAAACACCACTGAATCAATAAACATTGTTGCACATTCAATGCATGGTCCTGTTCTGCTCACAGACAAAGAGCACAATTCGAACCTTGTTCCATGGCAGGTTGACGGAAAAATACAAATAGTAAAATCAAAGCCTGATATGACATTTGATATGGATGCATTTGAATCATCGCTCAAAAATATAAAGCTCGTTTCATTTGTTCACACATCAAATCTTGACGGCTACACAATTCCTGCAAGAGAAATAATAAAAATCAGCCATGAGCATAATATTCCTGTTATGCTTGATGCTGCGCAGTCTGCACCACATAGAACAATAGACGTAAAAAAACTTGATGTTGATTTTCTCGCATGCTCTGGTCACAAGATGCTCGGTCCGAGCGGCATGGGAATCCTTTATGGCAAGCAACATATGCTTGAAAAGTTGCAGCCGCTTAGTCTTGGCGGAGACACTGTTTCTGATTCAACATACAAATCACACAAGCTTCTTGGTGTGCCTGAAAGACTTGAGGCAGGACTGCAAAATTATGCAGGCATAATCGGCTTTGCAGAGGCTGTAAAATATCTTGAAAAAATCGGGATGGAAAATATTGAGAAGCATGAAACCATGATGAATAAGCTGGTTACAGAA
>JAZDJX010000021.1:0-4759 GCA_043803505.1 Candidatus Aenigmatarchaeota archaeon
CAGTGCTCTGTTATATATGCGGACTTCGTCGATGGTGCCATTAAAATAACTGCCACCCACTGGAACACTTCCAATAACAACAGGATATTCTGTACTAATCTGTGGGGGAACGCAAGGAATTGAATTTTTGAATTCCCCATCTATATAGATCAAACAATGTGTTCCATTAAACTGCCCTGTGACAAAAACCCATGTATTTGTACTGCTATAATCTGTTGCAACGACTGTAGATCCACCTGAACCAGCATAAGTTCCAAAAGTAAGCTTACCACTACCATAGCTCAAGCCAAATGAAGCCCAACCTACTCCAGCCTGTCCCCATTGGCTGACTATTGCGTTGTCACTCCATATTTTTGCATTCACCCATGCACTTACTGTTATATTTGAAAATCCCCTGTTTTTTAATCCGTTTATGGTTACATTGTCATTCACACCATCAAAACTCATTCCATACCCATATTTGCCTGTTGTTTGTACTGCTCCTCCTGAAATGTCTCCATCATTAAATAATTTACCATAATATGCACCATCATTCCCGTTCTCGCTGCTGTCACCTGCCGTTGCCCCGCTTGTTTCATCGAACTTCCAGTAGCCTGCATAATATTTACAGTAAAAACATACGTCCTGCGATTGGCTGAATGCGCCTGCAGATATTTTTAATGTAGCCGGGTCAGGAAGCATTGCAAGCTTTGCATCATCGAGAAAATATTCTCCCATAGCGCCTGTGGCAAGCGTTGCTGGACCTGCCGCATCAATCTTTTGGTTGTTGACATAGAATGAAAGTGATGACAACTGCAGCGGCGTAACCCCTGCATTGCGGATGTAAACATGGTTTTTGTCAACGCTTTCTATTGAGAATAGTATGCCGATCTGTGATGTCTGTTGTTTTACCTGTTCCTCTCCTGTCTGTGCGCTGCTCTCTACAGTCCTTCCTATGAACACAAACGCAGTGCCGACAAGAGAGATAGTAATAAGCAATAATAATATTATTGACACAACAGCAGTGATGCCTCGCATAGTTAATTATTGAAATGGACAGAATTTATAGGTTTTGGTTCAGTGGTTTTATTCTCCCCATGCCTCTATGAACCTGTCAACAACCTCGTCGAGGAAGCTTGTCTTGTATGCAATGAGATAGCCAATAATCTTTTTCGGCTCTGCAACCCTATAGAACCTGAATCTGCCGCGTTTTGTTTGCTTTATAATATTTTTTTCTGTCAGCTGCTTCAGGTACCATGACAGTGAAGATGGAGATATTTTTAGCGCCTCTGAAATTTTCAATGCGCTTGCCCTTTTCTTCTGTATGAGGTAAATAAGTATATGCCTTGCTTTTTTCTGGCTCAACAATGAAATAGCATCTTTTTCCTCCTGTCCCCATGTCTTTGTCAGCGCGTAGTATCGCGTAAATCCGCCTTCCTTTTCTATTCTCAGGAGCCCGTGCTTATGGAGAAAATGCAAATGATAATCCAGCGATCCTGTGGCAATGTTTGTTCTTCGCTGGATTTCTCTGAAATGTATACCAGGCGAGCCCTTAATGCAATCATAGATTTGCCTTCTTACATCAAGCTCAAGTGCCTGTTCCATTCAAACCACAGCTATCTATTTTCTGTAAAGCAGAAACACAAACGAAAGTAGTATCAGAAACTCGAGTGCCCTTTCTGCATTCCCGATAAATATAAACTCTTTCGGGAAAAAATTTTCTAATAGATTCAGAACCTCCTTAACAAGGAAGAAGAAGAATGCAAGCGACACTAAGAAAAGTCTGGTGTCTTTTTTTCTCCTGTAAGCCAATGCCGAAACTATGAAGAGTACAAATGCCACTGGGGTGAGGAGAAGAATCAGCATATCGAAAATGCTAAATGTCCTGTCTTCTCCTGTTACGGAAAATTCAAGACCCTGAGTGCCAAACTTTTGCATGTAAACAAAATAAAATATCGAGCCTATTATGACTGCAGCATATATTAGTATCATCACATAAAATGGTGATATTTTTGGGCAACGCATATAATTAGTTGGATGAAAAGATTTAAAAAAGGTGTTCTGTGAAGTCGAAGAAGATAAAAATCGCCTGATTTTTCAATCGTTTCTGTTTGAAGTGATAATCAAATTTTTTTGCCACATTTTATTGTGAAACAAGGAAATAATCAGGATATTATAACTTGCTTCACATATAACAAACAAGAAAAATAATATAGGGATTCTTTTCTTGTTTAGCTATGAAAGAGGTTATAGGGGTTAGCAGAATCAGACAGAAATGCTAACCCCATGCAAGCTGTGGTGTGCTTAAGAAAAGAGTATGAATTTCATAATCACCTATCTCAACAATTCCTTGCCGCACAATCCGCAGAAGTGGATATGTTTAACTTTCACAACATATCCCCTAAAGCCGTCTCCGCAGTTGTGTCTTTTGCCTTTTCTCATGACCAACACCCAATTACCTTTACAATAGATGTTCAGGGCAGAGCGCAATTTTTATTCCGCATGACGCTGTTTGCAGTTCGGTTGCTTTTCCGCAGACAATACACTCCATCCATCTCACCTGACAGAATATAGTTTTTGCTTTTAATATGAGTTGTGGTACAAAACTTGAAAATTAGTACAATTTTTGAAATATTGAAAATACGCCAAAACATGTTTTTATGGCTCAAAAAAACTTTTTATTTGGGTAAATAAAATATATATAGTCGATAATATGAAAACAATATTTGCAATTACGCTTGTAATTGTGCTCGCTGCTTTTGCATTTGCACAGCTTGGAGCAGCGTCGATGTTTACTCCATTATATCCCTATTATGCAAAAGATCATACATTGATAAAAAATGATACTGGAACTTATCATCTGTTTTTCATAAGATATAATTGGAGTGGTACTGAATATGATCCTAATGATCAGACAGATTTCGGGCATGCCATTTCTGATGACCTTATCAGCTGGACAGACCTGAGCCCATCAAACCAGCCGAATGGCACAGGCAGCATACGTACAGGGCCAGCAGGCTCATGGGACGACACAAGAGTCTGGGCTCCTCATATCATAAAATATAATGACATGTATTACATGTTTTATACAGGCGTTAATTCTTCAGGTGCTCAGCGCATAGGCATTGCAAACTCAACTGACCTTTACAACTGGACAAAATACTCAGGAAACCCTGTTATTGATTGCAAACAATTTTCATGGGTAGATTATACTGTTAATCAGGATTGCAGGGATCCGATGGTAATTTATGATGAAAAAAACAGTAAATGGAAAATGTTTTTTCGTACAATGGATAAATATGGAGGTCAGTGGTATGTTGCTGTGACTCCTACTGTTGGTGTTGCAAACTCAACTGACTTATATAATTGGATAGATACAGGCTCTATCAATGCCATTGAAAGTTCAGATGTTGGCACTGATACAGAATCACCATATGTTGTAAAATATGGTGAAAAATATTATCTTTTCTATAAATCCGGTACAAGTCCGGCTTTGCAATATGCAACCACAACAGACCTAGGGGGTAATGCAAACTGGGTTTTTGGTGGACAGTTATATCCTGGCAGCGGTGCTAGTTTGTTTGCCGCGGAGTTTTTAAATTTCAGTGGTTTATGGATTGCATCATCTACTGGATCATCAATTAGTTTCTATGAAATGAAGATGCCGGATGGTATACCAACGTTTAGGGCATTTCCCTATACAGATAGTATACCGGTTATAGCTGTCTTCTCATATAGTCAGTTTGTAAACAAAACATGGCTTAACCTCTCATGCAATATTACAGATGACAAGGAAATAGCTAATATATCATTTTATACAAATATTTCGGGCAGTTTTGTGGTTAATAAAACAATAATACCACGTATGCTTCAGCCTGATCCAAATATTAAATTATTAATGCATTTCAATAACGAAAGTAGTTATGGCGAGAGCAGCGAAATTGTAAAAGATTTCTCAGGAAATGGCAATGACGGCAGTATTGGAAGCAAAATAGAATTTGTGCAGGGAAAATTTGGAAAAGCCATAAAATATATTAATAACTCAAATTCATGTATAACAATACCTCATAGTAACAGCATAAACCTTACAGAAAACAGCACAATTATGTTCTGGTTTAAGCCGCTTTCAGGCACAGGTGCCAAGGCATGGAATAGAAATACCAATACATTCATTAATAAATTAAATTCGTATTTAGCTAGTTTTGATTATGACCAGAGGTCTATATATAATATGTCTGGCGGTTGGGTAAGAAAGATGTCTGGACAATCTTTAGGTATATGGACGCATGTAGCACTAGTTACAGCAAAATCTGGTGCTTTAAATTATACTTATATTTATGTTGATGGCATGTCTAGCTTTGCTAGCGGTATAAGGTCATCACAAGATGTAAACAGCCTGCAGATAGGCGGAAAAAGCAATGATCTTTTAACCGGTGTCATAGACGAGCTTGCAATTTATAACAGAACCCTAAGCTCTATTGAAATAAATAATTATATCAACGGTGGAAAAACAAAATACCAGGCAAATCTCAGTTTGACAGGGCTTGCTGACGGCAGATACAGCTGGAGCTGCGAGGCATATGACAGCAATGACGCTGTGAATTCATCAGGAATGAAGTACTTTACTGTGGACACAACTCCGCCAACAGCAACAATAACCTACCCAATAAATGATATAGGTGAAACATCACTCACTGTGACTTTCACAGCAAACGATGCAAATTTGGACTCGTGTAAGCTTGAGTGGATAAACGAAACTGGATTTGGCATCAATATCACT
>JAZDJX010000022.1:0-2604 GCA_043803505.1 Candidatus Aenigmatarchaeota archaeon
ATTTCGCTGAGGCAGAATCAGATGAGTATTGTAAGCTTCTACATTAAATATTTGAAAGCTGGAGCATACATACCAAAACTTTTTGCTGATATTGGTAACCTTGTACCGGAAACAGATGAAACAAACAATATGCTTGAAACAAATATAACAATTAATCAGGGACCTGTACGCCAGCGGCTGCTGCGGGAATTTAAGGATTAATGGGTTGGTAAAATTATGAAATGGTTTAAGTCAAGATGGTTGAGCAGGTTGGTTATACCTGCAGCAATTTGTCTGTATGCGGTACCGGCACACGCGCAACTGCCGCGTGAAAAAGGCGAGCAGATAGTGAGAGAAGTGTTCCAGACAAGACTCGGCGGCACGCAGTATCATGATTTTGTTTCATTCTTTGAATATCCACCAGAAAGTAAGCAGCTTGTTGAGTTTCAGTTCACTGCTTACACAAATCGCGACATTGCCCAGCCACCAGGCGTTGGAATAAAACCCGAATACTATCATATTGCTGTAGATTTTAATCGTACAAATGATGATACACCAGAAAACAGAGCTGATATAAAGTTAGGACTGCCATATTTTTCATATATCAATTGCAGCGGAAATGATTCGATGTTTGTGGCTAATTGTGTAAATAGTTTAATTGACGGAATTACTCCGGTCAAGACAAAAACATGGGGAAAAATAAAGGCAATGTATAAATAATGGGCCCGGTGGGATTTTCGTCAAACCCATTTCATAAATTTCCGTTTTCTTTTGGGAATACAAAAACCTTTCTTTTTTGAAAAGAAAGGGGTTTGTTTCGAACCCACGACACCCGGCTTAAGAGACCGATGCTAGTGGCGTATGTTTGGCATACACTACCAGACTGAGCTACGGGCCCATGCTAAAGTTTTGTCTATCAGGGATTTATAGCTTTGATATATCTTATTTCTTTTTTCTATGTTTTGCACATGTCTTGCACATATTTTAACCTCCTATTTTTATGCACCAATCGGGATTTTCCTACATCTCTTTCATTTTTTTCTTTGGGGCCTGATACAGACCTTTCTTTTCCTAAAAGAAAGGGATGTATATTGAACCCGAACCGCAAGCTTGGGGGGCTTGCATCATGCCGTTAGACCATTGGTGCATATTTATCATTCGTAGAATAAATATTATAACCTTTTCATACAAATATTAAGCAAGAAACAAAGGTTAAATGTAGTAAAAATTCAAATAAATAAAATGGGCTCGTGGTCTAGCGGTTAGCATATCCGCATATGACGTCTGCTTGACGTGCAGAAGGTCGCAGGTTCAAAAAGCTCCTTTTCTTTGAAAAGAAAAGTAGCTTGCAGTCAAAAGAAACTGCAGGCTTCGCAAAATGAAAGAGACTGGAAATTCCTGCCGAGCCCATTTTTATCAATTATTTTGAGCTCTCAAAATCCTTGTGCAGCATGCTGTCAGAAACACCAGACTGATTGCGATATTTTGCATCATTTCTTATATTATATGGTTTTTCAGCAGGACTGCTTAGTTTGAAGAAAACCAACTTGCATATCTTCATGTCTTTGTAAAGTGCAACAGGCATTTTGCCGACATTCGTCATCTCAAGGACAAGCTTTCCTGAAAATCCTGGATCAACAAATCCTGATGTAACATGGACAACTATGCCGATTCTTCCAAGTGACGAGCGCCCATCGACATATGCTGCAAGGTCATCAGGCAGAGTTATTCTTTCTTTTATATGGCCAAGGACAAACTCCCTTGGATGAAGAATGAATGGCTGTTCATCAATCATAACACTTTCTGTATTATCCACATGATTTCTGATGTCTATGTGTGATTGTGAGCTGATTTTGAAAATTTTGAATTCATTACCCAGGCTAAGCTCAACCCAGCCGGCATGTATCCGTTCATCTTCAAGTCCGTCAATAATAAGCCTTTTAGAATTCAGATATTTCCTTATGTCACGGTCTGAAAGAATCATATCATAAAATTATTTTTTAGATTTTTAAGCTTACAAAAACACAAGAATTTGTTAAAAGTGATTTGTATGGTGAAAAAAATGCGTATATTTGCTGCAAGCGATCTTCATGGCGATTTTAGGCTAGTCAAAAAGCTGGCGTCATTTGCAGAAAAGGAAAATGTTGATGCTGTCATCATTTGTGGAGACATATCAACATATGAAACAAAATTTGATGGCATGATTGGTCCCTTTGTTTCAAAGGGAATGCCTGTTATGTTTGTGCCAGGAAATCATGACAGTCCGGAAACGCCAGATTTCCTTGTGGAAAAATATAAAATAAAAAATCTGCATGGATATTCAGCAAAAATAGATGACGTTGGCTTCTTTGGTTGCGGTGCAGCAAACATACCGGGTATGAACTGGATTAGTGAAGCAGATATATATCGGTACCTTAAAAGAGGTTACATGAAAATCAGGGAATGCAAAAAAAAGGTTATGGTAACACACATGCACCCTGCAAAAGGTCTCATAGAAAAGCTCTCCATACCCGGCTCTGGAAGCATGAGCATAAGAAAAGCCGATGAAAAATTCAAGCCAGACATACATGTATGCGGACATATGCATGAAACAGAAGGGCTTGAAGAAAAGATAGGAAAGACAAG
>JAZDJX010000023.1:0-2666 GCA_043803505.1 Candidatus Aenigmatarchaeota archaeon
GGTCTATGCAAAACTTACATACGGAAACAAGACTGCCACAAGTAGCGACATATTCTTTGTCAAAAAACTAGATGTCACTAATCTGCCTCAAATAAATTTTGTGGTCATTGCAATAATTGTCATTGTACTGATTGCTGTATACATGATATCAATGATGAGAGATATCAAGAAATATCATGTTGATACCTAAAGAAATAATCTTCTAAAGATAATGAAATCAAGAACGAAAATAAACCAATAACAATCACTCAGATATTTTTAAAACCGACTCAAGTGCAACCGGTAATTCAATTATTCCATCATCACCGCTAAAATGCTTCATGTTATGTTGAACTATCAATTCAACACCCAATTTTTCCTTGAAAATATCACCATGTTTCAACGGGACATATGGATCGTTGTCAGAATGTATAGCAACAATTTTTTTGCAGTGAGCTTTTATTTTCTTCCAATCAATGGATTTTGTGAAAAAACTGTCAAGCTCTTTAAATTCCAGGTCATCGGAAAATCCTGCAACAAGCACAGCACCGCCTATATTTTCATTTAATTTCAGAGTTTCAAGATACCTGAGAATCGTTATGCAGCCCAAACTATGCCCGACAAAATAACAATCTTTATTTGGAGTTTCAACAATTTTTGTCAAATGATTTACCCAAGCATCCATTTTTGGGTGATTTGTATCCGGCATTGCAGGAACAAAAACAGAAAATCCTTCCTTTTCTAATTTATTTTTTAGCCAAGGCCACCAACCATGTTCAGGATGCCCTTCCCATCCATGTATCAGAAATGCCTTCTTTTTCATAAATATCGCCGCATATATGCGGCGGCCGGGAATTGAACCCGGGTCTCAACCGTGGCAGGGTTGTGTCCTACCGCTAGACTACCGCCGCTTTGATATTCTAATTAATGTGAACCAAATAAACAATATCGATTAAAATCATTTGTTTCACTTATAGTCATCAAGCATATCCTCTTTATTTCTTTGAATGACTATATTTTGTCATAAAACGAATTAAAGCTGCCTCTACTAAATATTTAAAGCTAAGAGCAATAATAATGTTGTAGTGCGTGATATAATGTTTTTTCGCAGAGAGAAGAAGTCAGAGCCAAGCAGGGAAATGAAAGAGATAATCAGCAAGGCATCTGAAAGTAGCGAACCTTTTGACAATCATACATACGCTGAGATGTTTCCAGAACCAACAGCCCAAAGGGAAGTTGCCCCTTTATTTGTCAAGGTTGAAAAATACAAGGAGATACTGATTACAATTCAGGAGCTCAAGACTTTCCTTGTAGGAATGAAGCAGCTTTTTTCTGTTATGCATGAACTGGAATCCGTGAGGTCTGATGCGCTGAACATTCTGCGTGCAACACTCCAAAGGGTTGAAAAAAATGTTGTTGAAATTGACAGCGAGTTCCTGAGACCAAAGGGTCTTGACCTTCCCATAACAAGGGATGATATGGAGCTGAGACATATCGAAACATCACTCAGCGATCTGCAGCACCAACTCGGCACGCTGAGAAAAGAGCTAAGTGAGTTTAAGTGAGATTTAATTCTATAAATACCAACCTATCTTCGACACGCACTAAAAACAACCGTTAAATAGACAGTACGCCGCCCATTAATCTTTAAATACTTTTGTGTTCTTTAGTACACTAATTAGCGTACTTAGATATGCTAAAAATAAATAATATGGATGACGATGATATGGTGACATAATCATATCTCTTGGTAATTATGTACTGAAGTTTGGTAAAAATAAGCTTTTCGAAACCAAAATAAGTTGACATGAGGTTTCAAAAATGAAAATAGAGATCAGGCGCAATGGCGCTGTTATCATAACAATCCACACGAGACCTGAAAAATTTGACTCGGATTATGACCGCAGCAAGTTTTTCCGGGAGCTTCATGGCTGGAATCAGGTCGTGCCGGGCGAGGACAAAAAATATCAGTACAGAAGGCCTGGTTTGCTTGACGAGGTGCCACACATAAAGGTGGCTGACTCTGTATTCATAGTAGCAATGAAAAACATGCAGCGCATGATGGAATTTTTTGACGAATGGAGCGACAAAGTGGAATATGACATGATGCAAGTGATACTGAACAGGGAAAAGATGAAAAGATTAATGCAAGAGAGAAATATAAACATGGATAGATAAGTGATATTATGGTTCAGCAAGAGGAAAGGGCAATAAGGTTGAAGGTCAGCGAGCTTACGGCAAAAGAAGATGTTGGCCGTGGCATTGCCAGAATAAGCGCATCTGACATGAAGCAGATAGGTGTGACAGATGGCGATGTTATTGAGATAGAAGGAAAAAGAAAGACGGGCGCCGTTGTTGTCCGCGCATATCCTGTTGACGTTGGTCTGGATATCATAAGAATGGATGGGCTTGAAAGAAAAAACTGCGAGGCAGGAATAGGCGATGCGGTAAAGGTAAGGAAAGCAGATGCAAAGGAAGCCATAAACGTCACAATAGCGCCTGCACGCAAAGGCATTGTCATCCACATGGGCGGGGACCTGATAAAGCAAAACCTTATGCTCAGGCCGGTTTCAACAGGCGACATTATAATACCTAACCCTATTGTGAAAAACAGGTCGCGCTCTTTATTTGATGATTTCTTTCAGTCAAATTTTGGCGATTTCTTTTTCACGCCATTCGGCGATGAG
>JAZDJX010000024.1:0-6074 GCA_043803505.1 Candidatus Aenigmatarchaeota archaeon
TGCCTCATATGAGCATGCAGAAACAACTCCGCGCCCTTTTCCATCCTTTGGGTCAGCGCCTACTATGATAGGCCTGTTTTTCAGCAATGAATTCTCTTTTGCTTCAATGCTCGTAAAAAATGAGTCCATGTCAACATGAAGTATGATTCTGTCTTCCATATTTTAATCCCCAAACCAACAATCTTATTTTATAATGGTTTGGGGTGGTATAAAAGTATTTTTGCGATGGAAAAGCGAAGAAAAGATACATTTTTACTTAAATCTTCGGAATGATTCAAGTTTTTTTCTCTTTTCAATTGTAATTCTAACACCAGTTCCAGCCAGTTCTTTGCCCATTTGAGAAATATAACTAGGTACTGGTTCATATCCTGCAGATACATGAACTCCATAAGGTGTTAACGTTATTTCACCATATCCACCTGGACTCCATTCCGCCTTATCAAATTGAATTCTTCTGAAATTTGCCGTGGTTACTGGTTCAATTGATTTTTTATATATTTCCAGTATTTTTTCCTTTGAAGAATTTTCCAATTTGAAAGTTATCTTACTGTTGGGTGCGGGTATAGGTTGCAATTTTATATCAGGAACTATTTTTCCAGTTTGTCGGAATATATCTGAATAATCAAAATTTCCATATAAAGAAACCTCTACAGAACTTGGTTCTGGAAGATATTCCAGTACTTTTTCCATTTTTTCTGAAGACATTCCTTTATCAATAGTTACAAACATACATGAAATTGCTGCACCAGGATTTTCCATGATCTAAAAATAGCTGTTAACTATTTAAATGATATTTTGCACTTAACGTGTAAAATTGATTTGAACTGCAAATCTAAATTTATCAGCTTCATCCCAGTAACCTTTGGACATAAGCCCATCATAAACGTGCTCTATCAGCCTTCTGGCACTGGGAGGAATAATATTTCTTGGATTTTCAGCTTCATCTTTTTTGAAATGTTTTGAAATATAAGCTATAGTTTCCGCGGTTAAAATGCCGGCATCAATATAGGTTCTTTTGAGATCTTCGGTTCTTTGTTCCAAATATGCTAATGCTTTCTTTTGGTCTCTGGTCAATCCTACCATATTTTCACACTCGAAGTCTGCATAGTTTTATGAGTCAAATAATAAATATATAAGTGGCAGGTGTTTTCTGGGATATTTACACTTCTGTTTTCAGTTTAAAAACTTTTTGTTCCTCTAACAATTCAGCTATCTTCGGAGAAGAATAATCACAAACAGCACACATTCTTAATCCTTCACATATGAAACCTGGGGCATTCATAGGATCGTTAACATATCTATCTGATTTTCTTTCCAATGCTCTCATTGCTTCATAAGTTGACATATTTCTTTCTGAAAATAATTTAACACGGTCAGGACCATCCATCATTGTATTTTTCGTGTTATGGTCTAATTCATAACAATTCTTACATGCCCGATATGCTCTTTCAAATGACATAATTTTTCACATTTTAACTATAGTAATTCATGAAATTATTTAAGGCTTTGATGCTGAAACCAATCAAAGAGAATGAATTATATTTTGGGTTTTTCTGTATAACTGCCGCACTTTTTAAAGCCGTCCATGCAAAATAGTTGCATTCTTGCCGTATCAATATGGTTTTGGTATATTGGATGAAATGGTTCTGGTTCTTTACTCTTTATTTCAGGTATATTAGCCCCACAATAATAGAAGAAATTTCCTTCTTTTCGCAAATATGGACATTTGGGTTTTGATTCCCTTTCCAAAGATAGAATTAGTTTCCTCGTTCTTGGTAAAATTATATCATCAAAGGTTTTTACATCATCCCAAGTTTTTAGCATAATCATATAAACGGATGATAAATATATAAATGCTTCCTATTTTTTCATCTCCACGTCACGTCAACATCATCAGTGCGCCACTTCTGGATGAAATCGGCCTCGCCGGCAGCTACTGATTTGCATCCTGAATTGCACATGAGCAGACCTGTCCATGCAATGTTTGTGCCATTGTCACCTGAGTATTCTCTTGGACATGAAAACAGCTTTACGCCCCTTTCATTGCACATTGTTTCAAGCATGCTTCTCAAACGCAGAGAAGCAGCAACACCGCCTGTGAGAAGCAGTTCGTTCTTTCCTGTATGCGCGAGCGCGCGTTCTGTAACTTCTGTTAGCATCGCATAGCATGTTTCCTGGAATGAAAAACACAAGTCGTGAATAGAAATATTATTATCCTTCTTCAGTTTCTGAAGAGCAGCACTTACAATACCGGAGAATGACAAGTCCATGCCCTTTACAACATAGGGCAGTTCGATATAATTTTTTCCCTTGGATGCAATCTCTTCAAGCATTGCTCCGCCAAGCGCAGAATTCATCTCAATCTTTTTTTGCTTCGCAATTTCACGCATGAAACTGTCTATTGCATTGCCGATTGCTATATCAAGCGTTTCACCGAACACGCGATATTTTCCTGATGCATAACCTATCAGTTGTGTATTGCCTCCGGACACATAAAGCACAAGCGGATCCTCGCAGCCAGTAAGCAGACGGCCAATTTCTATATGTGCGATGCAATGATTTACTGGCATGAGTTTTTTTCCCAATTGCTTTGCAAAATCAAGGCCGACCCTCAGACATGGTGGCAGTCCAGGACCTGCGGCATAAGAAATGATGTCTATGTTATCTAGCTTCAGGCTGGCATTTGTTAGTGCTTGTTCCAGAACATCCTCCTTTACCTTATTATGATGATTCATTGCCTCAACTGGATGTATGCCGCTGCCTTTTTTTTCTGGAACATAAACGCTCTTTGTGTTAGCTAGGATGCTCTTGTCATTAACAATTCCTATGCCGAATGTATGGGCAGTGCTCTCGATTCCCAGGGATATCATGAATAAAGATGATGACAAAGAGCTTTAATAATTTGTTTTATTATATAGTGAAACAGTAAATACTATAATAATAATTATTTGGTGAAAAAACAATGAAATGCATATCGTGCAAGAAAGTGCTCATCTCTGAAGACAATTTCACGAAATTCATGTGCCCAAAATGCCTGAAATCCGAGATCGTCAGGTGCAGGGAGTGTAGGAGGAAGAGCAATATTTATACATGCCCACAATGCGGTTTTGATGGGCCATAAATCAAATTTATTGGTGTTGTAATGGGAACTGTTGCTATAACATTCAGGATCATGCCGTCGTCTGCTGATGTGGATATTGAGCAAATAAAAGAAGAGATAAAAAACATCAGCATAAACGGCGAGATAAAGAGCGTTGAGGAGAAACCAATTGCATTCGGTCTGAAAGCATTGGATGTCCTCATTATAATGTCTGATACTGGCGGCATTGATAAAATAGAAAAAATGCTAAGTTCTATAGATGGTGTTGCATCTGTCGAATCCGGCGATGTGACGCTGCTCTAAAAGGAACGTCTTCCTGACAAATATTGATTAATATGTTTCTATTTATCTTCTTGTTTTAGCGTTTCTTAAAAATTTTTCCCTTCCGTCAAGAAAACCGAGCATCACTGCAATGGTTACTGCAACACCAAGTCCGTAATAGAATACACCAAGAAGGCTTGCGGCAAGCCCTGTGCTGAATACAAGCCCGACCGTAAAAAACATGACCTTGTTCTCATCATGTACGTTCAGATAAGGATTGTTTTGATTGCCACGTCTTCTTGTGTTTCTTGTTCTGCGTTTTGCCATGCCTTTTATTTGGTTTCCGTATATTTAAATATTATAAATCAAGTTGTTTGCTTATCAGGGAATACAAAGAACGATATCATGTGAGGTAATTAGTATGAAAATACTCGGAATCGATGAAGCCGGTAGAAGGTAAAGTTTTGCTTTGCCTGCCGTAAGGTCCAGTCATCGGTCCGCTTGTCATGTGCGGTTACATGATAAACGAATCAGATACAACAAAGCTAAAGGAAATTGGCGTAAAGGATTCTAAATTGCTGTCAGCTAAGCAAAGGACTGATATGCGCGGCAAGCTAGAAGATATTGCCGAGGATATTGTGGTTTTGAAAGTTTCTGCTTCTGACATTGACAGCACCCGAAGCATCAGTAACATGAACAGGCTTGAGATAGAGAAGATGCTGGAAATAATAAACATGCTTGAGCCTGACAAGGTCATAATAGACGCAATAGAAAGCAACACAAAAAGGTTCAGGGAAAAAGTTGCATCAAAACTAGACAAGAAAGATACAATCCTTATAGCAGAAAATTTTGCTGACAAGAAATATCCTGTAGTTAGTGCAGCGTCAATAATAGCAAAGTTGCACCGTGATGAAGAAATAAAAAAGATGCATATCACCTATGGTAATTTCGGTTCAGGCTATACGCATGACGAAGCAACTATCGGTTTTTTAAAATCATGGATGAAGAAAAACAAAGAGTTTCCACATATTGTGAGAAAAAGCTGGATAACAGCAGTCGAGATAAAGAATAACAGCAAACAAAAGAACATCCAGAGTTTTTTAAACACTGAGGAATAATGATATTCATGGTAACAATCAAAAATTATTTTGACGCAGAGATAAAGGTAACACTACTCAGCACGATTACAGGTATCATTGCAGGCTATATTTCATTTCTGGCAAACAAGACAAACATCGCTATAATTGTTGCAATTGTCCTGGTTTTTATAACAGCATTTATTGCAAAAAAAATATTCAAGATAACTCAGGACAAAAAATGGTGGATATACAACTGCGGAATTATTTTCCTGCTTATATGGCTCATTGTCTGGACAATATTTTATAATCTTGCAATGGCATAATAGCAAGCAGCCTGGAATGGCTGGCTTTCCACCTATTGATTGGTAATTATAGTGGGGACACAGAATGCTCAGGACACATTATTCAAAGGATATAGATGCAAAACACCATGAAAAAAAAGTGGTCGCAGCTGGTTGGGTGCGGACAATACGCGAAGTAGGAGGCATAAAATTTCTTGTTCTCGCAGACAGGTTTGGTACAGTTCAGGTTACTGCAAAAAAAGATGCAGCTGATGCCAAGCTTATGAAACAGCTTTCTTCAATCAACAGGGAAGATGTTATTTCTGTTAGTGGCATTGTCAAAAGAAACGAGAAGGCACCGAATGGCTGCGAAATTATTCCTGAGAGTATTGTTATGTTGGGCAAGGCTGAAACACCATTACCACTTGAGACAGATGTGAGGATACACTCAGAGCTTGACACAAGAATTGACAACAGGTTCATTGACATGAGAAATCCCAAGGTCCGTTCAATATTCAGGATAAAGGACGTAATACAGAGAAGCTTTGTGCGCTATCTTGAATCCCATGATTTTGTGCTTTTCAACACGCCGGCTATTGTAGCTGCTGCAACAGAAGGTGGCACAGACCTTTTCCCAATATCATACTTTGAAAACGAGGCGTTCCTAAGCCAGAGTCCGCAACTTTACAAACAAATCCTCATGGCAACAGGAATCGACAAGGTTGCGATAGTGACACCGGTTTTTCGTGCAGAGAAGCACAACACAACGCACCACCTGAATGAATCAATACAAATGGACATAGAATGTGCGTTTGTTGAAGACGAGGAAGATGTGCTAAAATATCTGGATGGTGTGCTGCATTTTATCTATGATACTGTCAAGAAAACATGTAAGGAAGAACTGGAAATTCTTGAAAGAAAGATTGATGTACCAGAACTGCCGATAAAGAGATTGACATACACAGATGCAGTGAAAATCGGAAACATAAAATGGGGTGAAGACCTGACTCCAGAGGCGCAGAGACATATAAACAAAAAGTTCAGCCCTGCAATAATAACGAAATGGCCTACAGATGTCAGGGCTTTCTATGCAATGCCAGAGTCAGGAAACGAAAAAATATGCAGGGCCTATGACATGATTATAGACGGTATAGAGATATGCTCAGGCGCGCAGAGGGTTCATAACTACAGCCAGCTTGTTGAAATAATGAAAGCCAGAAAAATGAATCCAAAAAATTTCGAGTTCTATCTCAAGGCATTCAGGTACGGCATGCCGCCTCATGCCGGCTGGAGCATTGGGCTTGAAAGGCTGACAATGGTAATAACAGGCGCAAAGAACATAAGAGAGTGTGT
>JAZDJX010000025.1:0-19530 GCA_043803505.1 Candidatus Aenigmatarchaeota archaeon
GAATGTAGCATTGGCTAAGTGGATTGGCTCATTCTTTTGCAGCACTAAGCTGCTTTTTATTTATTTTTCTATTAGAAGAAATAGCAATAATCAGATACAGACTGACCACCAGTCCGAGACTGGTGGAATTCTTTATTTAAAAGTGCCGGAGATGGGTGTAAATAAACAGTTAGATGCCTATGGGTATATTTTAGACTTTTTTATTTATGCCAAAAAAGTTCATGTCCGTGCAACCATCTTGGAATGTCTTTTATTTTTCTGAAGTACGTTCAATTGCTTCTATAATCATTTCCTTTGGAATATGATCATATTTCCTGTTATTGTAAGTGAAAGTCCGACACTGGACTTTGTGACCAACCATTTTGCAGCAGTCCTTGCAATGGTTTGATACGGGTTTTTTCCTTTTGTCCAGTATAATTTCTATATCCTTGCCGTTGATAAGAATAGAAGGCGAGAGACGGAGCTTTGATTCGGGTAGTTTTGTTTCCTTGAAATCTATATCTTGCTTGACATTTTTCATGGTTGCTTTTAGTTCTTTTAGTGTCTGTTTTACGGATCTGTCTGTAGAAACGCACCGCTCGCAGGTGATTTTATCGTAATACAAAAACTCTATTTTCAGCATATGTTCATCATCTTTCTTACCTTTTCATTCGATATTTTATAGTAAATCTTCTTACCATCCCTTCGTGATGTCAAAATTCCAGATTTTTCCAGTTTGCTCAGCTGGATTGAGACCGTGGACTGTGTTCTTTTGACATGAGGAAATATCTCGCAGACACATTTTTCCCCGTCCAAAAGAAACTCCACTATATTTAATCTGGTTTCATCACCAAGGGCCTTGAAGATATTAAGTTTTTTCATACTAACATATTGACAGTTATAAATATATATACGTTTAGCCAAATATAGAAAAGGTGAAATTATGAGCGTAGTTGTAGTTGTTTTTGGACCTGATCCACCATGCGTACGATGTCAGGCTGTGAAAAAGAACGCAGAAAATGTTGCTGCGAAACTGAAAAAAGAAGGGATTACTGTTAAGGTAGGCAGGAACAGCATCTCTGACAAAGCTACAATACAAAAATATGGCATTCTTGTATCTCCTGCTCTTGCGATAAATGGGGTCGTCAAATTCATGGGTAGAATACCTTCTGAAGCTGAAATAGAAAAGGAGATTATGAAATTAAAGTGAGGTTTTTTTTTGAACGGTGAAACAAAGCGGCAATTAAAAGTCACTGTGTTAATAGGCTTTGTAATTCTTGTAGTTGGATTGCTTATCTACAGCAGGATACAAGCATATTCGCTGGCACCAACACTGACCCAGGCAGACCTGTCAAAATACAGTCTGCTCGAAATTCCTGTTTACTATTTATGGGATTATGTCAGCCATGCTTGGATTTGTCTGCTTTTTGCTTTTGTTGTAGCTGGACTATTCTATGAATTCATTCCAAAGCAGGCTCTTACAAAATATATGAACAGCAACAAGGCAAGCGGTTATTTGCTTGGCGTTACTCTTGCACCTATATTTACTGTTTGCTCTTGCACGATGGTTCCGTTGTTTGCAAGCATACTCTATAGTGGTGCTGGAATCGGACCTTCAATTTCTTTTCTTCTTATGGCACCAGCAGCCAACGTGCTTACTATAATTGTTACTGGGGAAATTATTGGATGGGATATTGCACTTGTTCGAATAATAGTTTCTCTCATTACGGCTCTTCTTGCAGGCTACATAATATCAAGAACGTCATGGGGCAAAAGCATAGAAAAGAAGTTCAGAATACCAAAAAGAAAACATAACAAAACGGCTGTTCAGCTTGTCCAATTGCCGCTGGATGAAAAACTCTGGTCAGCAATGAAATTTGGAGGTTTTCTTGCAAAGAAGATAATTCCTTATTTTGTTTTTGGACTTATTGCCGTAAGCTATGTTGAAGCATACCTACCCCAGGAACTTGTAACTGGCTATCTGACGGGAATAACAGGCATATTGCTTGCTTCTATAATCAGTGGTCCGTTGTATACACCTACCTTAGTAGAAGTTGCAATAGGAAAAAGCCTGCTTGCACTCGGCATGTCAAAAGCCGCTCTACTTTCTTGGCTTATGGGACAGCCTTATGATGTAGCAAATATGGTAGCTGTTTCAAGAATTACAAAATGGAAAGTTGTAATAAGTTATGCACTGATAGCATTAGCCTGCAGTATTTCGTTTGGAATTCTATATGGAATAATTCTTGGAGAACTATAAGTGCCGGAGATGGAACTAAGTAAACAGTTAGATATCTGTTTCGGTTCGATATCACGAACCTGCATTTACGTATATTCTGACTAAAACTTTACCATTTCATTTTGTACCTTGGAAGATGAAACCAAAGGTTCACTGCTATAGGTATTATCGTAATGATAATTACTGCAATAACAAAAGGCAGTGTTACTGTTGCATGAGACCTCTCTACCGCATAAAAAACTATCAAATCTGTAAGGGCTATAACTACTGAAACTATTATCAGAAACCTTTTTGCAAAACTCATCATATAATCATATCTAACCATTGAATGCAAAATTTAAGAAATAGCATAATGACGGTATTCGGTTTTTAAAAGTGCCGGAGATGGTGTAAGTAAATAGTTATATGCCGATATTGCGAAGGCAATCAAACATCCCAGTGGTCTACAAATTTCATTGATGTATTATGATGTACTTTGTTTCTAATGTTATTGTAGAGATCTATTGCACCAGTTAGGGAATAGTTAAATGAAGGAATTGCTCCAAAAACAATTGGAAATGCATAATATGGATTTGGGTCTGGGTTATGTATTATCAAGTACGCGGCTCCTACAGAAGCTGTCATTCCAACAATTCCACACCCTAACATTGTGAGGGGTTTTCTAAAAAATTCAGTCATAATAATCATCTCATAAATCTATAGCACAAATGAATCTTCAATGAGCCTTTTTAGGGTTTCAACGGTTTCCATTTTCATTGGGCTTTCAAGTTTTCCACCAACCCCATTTTCTTCAGAGTAAATGATCCTGGTTCCGCACTGAGCTGGTTCATACAAGCCTGAACATGAATGGATTCTGATTCCATACTCAATTGGCTTGTATAAGTATGAACATGAATAACTGCCATTCACTTGGTGAAAGTCAAGACGCCTATTTTTCATGAAGCCTGTGACAACTAATTTCGATTTCGTTACTTTGCTCCCGCTTCTCACTTTCTGACTATAAATTGTTCCCACTTTCACAGGTTTTTCAGAAGTCTTTTCTTCGATTATTGATGGAATCCACTTGGGGGTGTTGTCAGGATTAATAGTGTATTCAAAAACAACATCCACAGGGCTTTTGATTTCAATTGTAAGCGTATTTTTTTCAATGTGCTCACCATGATGAGGTTGGATTAGATTTTTTACATTTCTCGGCTCGAATTCGTATTCACAGAGTGCTGTTCCTAAAGGTATTACTATATAACCTTCTGGGGGAACATTAGGCATTGTATCTCCAACAAAGTAAACTTTCGAAACACGGTTTGGATTTTCTTTTGTTTGTATCGCCACATGTGTAACTCCACGTTGAATAGGATTAAAATCATAAATTGCTAATTTTTTTTCTTGTGCCATTTATTTCACTGAATATCTATGCAAAAAAATCTTTTTAAAGCTTTCGGTTTGTTGTAACTGAAAAGTAATCTTAGTGCCGGAGATGGGAATTGAACCCACGACCTCCTGATTTCTTACGTCAATGACAAGCTTTTTCCTTGTCTCAGAACTCATACGAGATATGAGTCAGGCGCTCTACCAATTCTCAAACTTTTCTTTCTTTTCCAGGGTTTCTTTCTTAAGGAAAGCCCATCTTTCTGTTAATACCTTTCTTTTCCAGGGTTTTCTTTTCCAAAGAAAAGCCTTCTGAGCTACTCCGGCGTGTTTATTAACCATTCCAGAAACAAGTTTTTTAAGTTATTTCTTCCCGACAAAAGCCATGTATGCGAGCAGAGACTCGAGCTGGATTTTTGCATTTGCGCCTTCTGTGATACGGAACTCGCACTCGCCAATGCGGTCCAGAAGCTGCACCTTCTTTTTGTCATCGATTTCTATATCAAACAGCTGGTTATGTATTTCTTTTATTACATCCTCGGCTGCCACACCGCGCTCTGAAAACAACGAGGCAAGATGACTTCGCGCTTCAGTGAATTTCCCATTTATTGCCTCTGTCATCATGTTTTTCACAAAATGCGGGTCAGCCCTGCTTGTGACAGACAAGACAGTCTCTTCTGTTATTTTTCCGTCAAACACTGCCGCTGATTGTAAAATATTCACTGCCTTTCTCATATCGCCTTCTGACATGTAAACTATTGATTTGTACGCAGCTTCATCTGTCTGTAATTTTTCCTTCTCAACAATGAATTTCAGGAATGAAACAATCTCGCTTTCCTTCAGCGGCATGAAGCGAAAGATAGCTGTTCTTGACTGTATAGGCGCTATAATCTTGCTGCTGTAATTGGCTGACAGAATAAACCTTGCTGTACTGCTGTACCTTTCCATTGTCCTGCGCAGCGCGTGTTGCGCGTCCTTTGTAAGGGAATCAGCCTCGTCAAGAAAAATTATTTTGTATTTTGCCTCAAAACCGAGGGTGCGGGCAAAGTCCTTCACCTTTACCCTTACTGTGTCAATGCCGCGCTCATCGCTTGCATTCAGTTCGAGAAAATTCTTGCGCCAGTTTGTTCCATATAGCTCATGGGCAATGCATATGCTTGCAGTCGATTTGCCGACGCCTGCAGGCCCTGCGAACAGGCAGTGAGGAAGAGAATTTGACTTTACAAATGCTTCCAGGCGTTTCACAGCATGCTCCTGACCGACCATTTCTGCCAGCCTTTTAGGTCTGTATTTCTCTGTCCATATGGCGCTTTCCAAGTCCATAAAATCAAATTGAAGCTGAAAGGCTTAAAAGATTGGATTCTGCGTTATCTTAAACACAGGTTGGCGCTTCTTTGAACGTGCCAGAAACAGTGCCGCAGCTTGTTGTAACAATCACATAGGAGAAATTATTGCAGCTCTCGAATGGTGTGGAGAAAACAAGCGTTTTTATATCGCCGCGCTTCAACTCAGGCAACTCCGATGGTATATAATTATTTCCAAGCTGGCTGTAAATCTGGGCTGATGTCAACGTAATATCCATAAACCCTGTGTTCCTGACTATCACCCTTGTTTTGCCTTCATTGATATTTACAAATGCGTCGTTTATTGATATTCCTGCATTTGTGCAGCTCACTGTTTCTGAAGTCTTGTTTCCCACATCTTCCTGTGTTGATCTCACAAGCGCGGTGAGCCAGTTTGATACAAGCGTGGAGAGTGTTATAACTATAACAATCAGCATCACGGACGCAATAAGCGGCGATATTCCTTTTGACATAACAAATTATTGTTTTTGCGGGTTTAATAAATTTTTTATTTGTCACTATTTTTCAAGTATATTAGCAACCTCAATTGTCAGGAAATCAGCGCCTGAATAAAGCTTGTAATACACATCATACGCAACAGACGACTCAACATGCATTCTGACTGTGCAAACAGGGCCTGAACTGAGAAGCTCTGTGTATCCTTTACCATATGATGACTTGGCAATGTCATCAATGACAATCGATGTGTCTTCAGGTATTATTTCCTTGTCGCTGAATTTCTCTGTGAGCGAGATTATCGTGTTTTTTGTATTTATATCTGAAAGCGGCTCTGTTTTGTCAATTCTTTGGAAAACAGCCTTCAGGTAGCTGTTTTCCATTACAATATTGCTATCTACGCTGCAGGCTACCTCACCGGAAATCTGTTCAACATTTCCCATAACCTTTCTTGACAAATAATTCATGATGGATCCAATATGAAATTCTGATTTTATATCGTTGTTGATGGTAACGTCGTTTGAAAAATAAAGCCTGATAACTCTTGAAGAACCCTCTGGTTCGATTGCAACCTCACTGATTTTTTCATCGAGTGCCCTAAAGGCATCGGCAGTTGCACGGAATTTTGCATTTTCCTTTTCTGACTCTATTAGAGGCAGTCCCAATGCCATGACAAGCGTTATGGCAAGCACAACCATTACCAAAACAAATAACAAAGAAAGTATTGGCTTCATAATCTAAACCTCCATTGGTATATATGGCCACCTATCTTTAGGTGGTATTCCACACGCGCCATTTGACATGCATGAAAAACCATCAGGACAGTTGGGACATATCCGGCAACTGGTTATAATATTTCCATTATCACAATATTTTATTCCTGAACATGAGCCACTCGGGGTTCCGTCAGAACAATAGCTTCCACAATCCGTACAGCCACCTTCTTCAGTTTTAGGCACTTCAACAAGCTGCTCAATTGATGACGTGAATGTTTTCTTGCTGTGCAACTTCATGACACTATTCATGCTGATATCGAAAAACCCTGTTCTTGTGTTGTTCCTGTTTGTGTCGAAGATTATTGTTTCATTGCTGTTTTTTCCGGCGGCGATGTAGTTTATTTTTATTATTACCGGATTGCCGCTGGTAATAAATTCAAACTTCCTTTCTGTTATATTTTCATCTTTCATGGTGAATCTGTGCTCTTCGTTCGGGCTGGTTATATTCAATGTCACTTGAACATCTACATCCAGAAAGTTTCCGATTGATATGTAATATTTCTGGTCTGTTGCGTTCGGGAAGACAAGCACATAAAACATGTTTATGTCGAGATTTTTTCTAAGGTATGAGGAGAAATTTGATGTTGCATTGAAAATGCGTTCTTTTTCGGCCGGCATGAACGTAAGGGATTCATATTCATTTAGGATATTTTCCATCTGCCTATCATCAATGCTTGTTGCAGGCATATATGGTGATTTTATTACTATACCCGTGAGCGCAAACAAGCCAAATGACACAATAATTGCCGAAATCAGAAACATCTGACCTTTCATGATGCCATGCATTAATACCTACCCCAAAACCATGCTACAAGTTTTTTCCCGATATAAGTTTCACTGGATGATGAAATGTAATACTCTACTGGTACAATGGTTGTATTGGCTGGTAAAGACGGCTGCTGACATACCAAAGAACATATCTTCACCGTGACGTTTATTTCGTTTCCGATGAGATTTGTAATGTTTCCTTCAATTGATTTTTCATTGCCTTTCATGACAAGGCTTCTCAACTGTCCTGTATCATCAAGATGCTCAATTGCGTTGTAGCCCCTTGTCTTGATAACAGACGAGCGCGTTTCCGGATAGTATCCCGCAAACTGAAGGGAAAAAAATACGGATAAGAATATTATTGCAACTGCTACAAAGGCTTCTATTGTGTAAACATACCCCTTCATAATATCACCATACTATCACTGATATTTCGGCTTCATTGATATCAGCTGTTGCATTCTGTATCATAACAAATCTACTCATTGATATTACGTCACCTTTTTTTGGCGGCTCGTAACCATATATTATTTGCGCACCGGTTTTTTTGTCATAGATGACAATTCTGAAATCGCCACCATAATAAGCCTTCAATTTGTTATAATCTTCGAAGAAGCCTTGTATTTTTCTGTACTGGATAACATGAATGCGCTCTACAGGCAATACAACTTCATTGAGCTTGTTTGGACCACGAATATACCCAGAAGCATTTGTAAAATTGCTGTCATCATCAAAATATACAGAAAAAATCTTTGATTGACCGATGTTTAAATTGGTTGAAAATCTCAGAAGTGTGTCTGATATATTGTGCTTCAACCGCTGCCCTGATTCATAAACAACAATTGAATTGAAATCAGGCTGCGATATATTTAGAAGGCTAAAATTCACTTTAACAGTTTCATTCCTCAGCGTCTCTATAATACTGGTGATGCTTTTGTTTATCAGCCTTTCTTTTACATTGCTTACATTCACATAGAGCATATATGCTTCTGTTTCGATGCCTGATTCGCTCAGCAGCGAGTCAACCATATTAACAGCTCTTGATCTTAGGAGCGCTATGCTGCCTGGCTTTTCTGACAGTGCCATTGAGTTTGAAAGCGAATTTATAGCAAAACCAAATGCTACGATAAATATGCCTGCTGCAATAACAAAATCAATTTGTGATATTCCTTTCATATTTGAATCACCGTAAATATAATGAAGGACATAATTTATTGAACATATTATAATGTCCTTCAGGATATACCGAAAACATTATTGAGTTCAAATATTAATGTCTTCGAGTATATATGATTCGAATAGAAATCCATTACTATGAGATTTGTCTGAAGATAACAAAAGGATTTCATATTTTTTTCAGCTCAAATATTTTATTACTGAAGGTTATTCTGCTCGGACCGCCATTTGTCCTGCCTGTGTATGTTGCATTTACAGACGGACGACATTCATGCTCGATACCTGACTCTGATGAAATCACTATGGTTGTGCCATTCAGAACAATCTGGTAGGATGAACCTGCGATCTTTTCCGGTAGCGCGATCTCTGCCTCTGCTTCTTCAAAAGAGAGCATTTTTTCCATTGGAAATTTAATGGCTGAACAAATAACTGTCATTTCCTTTTCTGTTGTCAGTCCCTTGTAATCTGATGCGAGATATGTCATGGATATAATTACAGCTCCGAGCAGGATTATCCCGAACATCATCGCAAGGCTGTGACTGAGCATCTGACCCTTCATTCAATAACCTCTATGATAATTTTTGTTCTTCCGTCTGATTTGCCGGCATTTTTAACAAGCAGGTTTACATTACCAAGCAGATGTATCCTGCTTGCTATATCTATATTACTGTAAGCCAGCCGCAAAAACACAGTCTGCATTGCAGGTGCAGCAGCACGAAACGGTGAAAATGCGGAAGAAATTATGCCTGAGCTTTCAATGTCTGTTGTTTTTTTGTCGATGCTTTCCCATGTGCCGTTGGTGAAAGCCAGTATGAACCTGTTTTTCTTGTGCGACTGACTGATATTGAACATATATGAAGATGGGGAATAATGCGAATCAAAACCCAATGAAATAAATCCCGAACCTGCAGATATTAGCGCTGAAACAATGTCATTCGTCTGCGATGATATATATTTTTTTTCCATGTCGGCAAAATTTAATTTAATTTCCTCACCTGCATCGTAATTGAAACCGTTTACATGAACTGTATCCTGCTTGTTCGCGCTCATGTTGAATGCAAAATTCATCGTGACCGTGTGCGCGAATGCGACAGGCAATAACATCAGCAATACAATAATTACAATACAAAATTTGTTGATCATAAATTATCATTGGTTTCCTACAATAAATATTTCTTTACTCCTCGATTTTCACGACTTCAAATGTCACGAAGTCGTTGCCTGCTCCGAGGGAGAACAGCGCTTCATATATAATTCCGGAAGTTGAATTGAGCCATAACCTTATGGATGATATTTTGAGCTGGCTGCCTTTTTCTGTCAATGTTATGTAACCCAAGCCATAGGAAGAATTATCAATGCCGTTGATAGAAATATAGGTTGTGGGGGTTGAGTTGATGCCTAATGGCTTATTTTGCAACAGCCTGATGAATGTTGTTGTGTTTATGAATTTCTGGTTGCCTGCATTTCCGGTTTTGTTTACAGCAAATTTTATAAAACTGTTCTCCAAAACAAGCTCATCGTTGCCGTCATTATCCATATCGGCTTCATATGCCCTGGTAAAAGGGCCGCGCTGAATTGTCATCCCGGATTTTTGAATGACTGTTGACGGCTCTAAGTTGCTGTCAAAAGCAAGCGTTATTTTATCATTATCCGGATCAACAGACAGGACGCCCTTTGTGTTGATAACAAGCATTCTCTCGGAGCCGCTCTGTTCTATCAGCAAATCCCTTGCTACAGAATCTATGCTTGACATGACCGATGCTGCATCATCGAGGCTCTGCATCTGCTGGCCCTCCTGTAAAAGAGAGCTGACTACTGATGCAACAACTACTGTTGATGCCACGACAAAACCGAACGCAATAATCAGTTCTACCAAGCCTTTCATTAAACCGCCTTTATTTCAAGCAAGCCTTCTCTTTTCTCCAGAGCAATGGTAAAGCTGCCTGTTCTTGAAAACCTGCCAACAATATTTACCGGATATTTCAGGATGATTTCTGTTGCTGTCCTATACGGAAAAAATGAATAAAGATGGGTTGGCTGGAAGGAAGCACCGAAAGTATGGCAGCCACCCTGGCTTGCCGGGATTAAAAACCTGTTTTCTGTATAGTTCTGGTTCATGCTAAGAAAATAAGAACTTCGCTCACCATATTCAAAAGAATTCATTTCTTTGCCTGCGGAAACAAGTGCGAATGACGGCACGTTTTTTATCATGCCATCCTGTATGCATGCATAATTTCTGCCAAGGTATGTTGTATCATTCTCAATGGCACTTATGTTCATCTCAATCGAAAATGTTATATTATATGTCAGTGCCGATGCTGTCATGACATGAATGAGCAGGAATACAGGCAATAATACCAATACTTTCAATGTTGACATAATTATCAATCATCTAATTATTGGTTTGACTATTAATTAAATTACTTCCTCATGCGAACAGAACAAAAACGGAATAACCTATGGTCACCAGGATGAACGCATGCTTGAAGCCGGCGACAAGCGTGCCCTCTGCAAGCTTGCCTATTGCCAGGCCGGAGAAGAAACCCTGAATAATTATGAGCATGCGGAATATCTCCAGGAACATCGACTTTGGGCTTGTTGAAACGCCCATCTGGAATGTGGGCAACAGAAATTTCGTAAGCGCCACGATTATTCCAAGAAATATTATATAAATGAGGTAGCCGTTTATCATCTGGGCATAAATTGTTGCTGACCTTTCCTTTTTTATTTTCTCCAGTTCTTCCAGCGATCCGTAAACAGCCTCAAGGACGCTTGCAACTGCGCCGCCGCTCTTGTGTGTTTCGATTATCATCTCAATGTTCCTTTTCATATTTTTGCTTCCGACCTTTGAGGCGAAATTTTTCAATACCTTCTCAAACGTTATGCCAAAGCTTATCTTTGCGCTCATTTCTTTTACATATGGCGTCAGGGCATCGTAGTTGTTTTTGCTGGCTGCCTTGAATGCCTGAGGCAGCGTCATGCCTGACTTTATGTCCTCGGTTATATCCCTGAGAAATTTGGGAAACAATTTTTCTATTTTTTTTATGCGTTGGTTCTGGATATACTTGTATGCCACCGGCATTCCTATGAACAGGGCTATGCCAATGAGGTTGAGGGCAAAAAATGTGCCAGAATTTTCGGAAAAAAACCTGAAGCTTATGAAAATCGTTATCATGCCCAGAATCACTGAAACCAGCATCATTTCCCTGAATTTTATTTTCAATGTTATCACCCTGGCTGCGTATAGTGAATGAACAATATGAAAAATATGTTCATCAACGGTATTAGCAGATAAATGCCTATTTTTACAAGTGTCTGTATGCTGAATCCCATGACAGGCCCACCGACAATCGCCATTATCGAAAGTACAGATACAAAGAACAGTGGCGCTGCTATCAGCACTGCTGTATAGATATCTGCATATGTCGACAACGACTGGACATAACTCTGGCGCTTGAGCTTGTAGTCGAATATAGCTTCCTTTGCTGAGCTCTCAAAATATTTCACGAGGCTGCCTCCTGTCTCGATTGTTGATGATATACCAAGCAAAAAGTGCCTGAATTCGTTTGAAGGTGTTCGCCTTGCGACATTCTTTATTGACGTGTTCACATCCATGCCAAAGACTTCAACATTTCTTGTGACCATCGCAAGCTCTCTTGAAACCTCCCCGTATTCTTTGATAATAGAAAGTATCTTGAAGATTGAAAACGGCGGTATTCCGCTAATGCTTATTGCTGACATATGGTTTATGGCAAATGGCATGTTGTTCTCTATGCTTGTTTTTTTCATTCTTAGCAGCCTGAACGGATACGAATGCATAACTATCAAAATTAATATAAACACAGAAAGGGATACAGCAATGCTTGTGACAAGAGCTAGCAAAAATTCCGAACCCAGGAAAAGCAGCAAAGCAATTACAGAGACAAAGGTTGCAAAAAATCCTATAAGCGAAAGTAGCACCATTTTCCCGACATATATTTCATAAAGCGTCTTTATACTGGATTTTATCAGGACCTCCTTTAGCGGCATCAGGAACGGATGGAAATGCTTTACAGAAAACAATCCGAGGTTTCTCATAATTTTTTTGTACATGTATTCACCGCAAAAGCAGGCTATCATAACCTACTTGATTTATCTTATAAGTGTGTCCTCCGGGAACACAACAAAACCTTCGTTTGTTATTTTATAGGGATGCAGCTTTCTGGAATGATCTGTGCTGCGCATCTTCCATATGCTTATGCCGCGCCTGTATTCGCCTGAAACAAAAAAATTGTTTAGTATGATTACGCCATCGGTGACAAACTCCTCAACGCCAAACCGCGACAGGGATTTTTTGCCTGGAACTATCTCTGATATGAGAACTGACGTGCAGGCATTCTTTCTCAGCATTCCGCTAAGTTGGAGTATCATGCGCCGAAGCTCAGGTGCACTCCTGACATAAATGCCTAATGCTGATATGGAATCTATGACAATCCTTTTTGCCTTTATTTCCCTGATATTTGTCTCTATTATGTCAAATATGTCCTCGAGCTTGAACGGGTCGTATTTCAAAAAGCGCAGCTTGTCATCTCTTTCATACTTATCCACATCCCAGCCGAATGATTGTGTCATGTCCTTTATCTGGCTCAACCCTTCCTCAAACGAAATGTAAATACCAGGTTCTTTTTCTGCTGCCTTGTACAAGAACTGAAGGCCGAATACTGACTTTCCCGCGCCACATATACCTGAAAGCAGTATGAGGTCCTTTTCAGGAAATCCACCACCTATGAGTTGATCAAGGCCGGTTATTCCTGATGTAATCCTATTCATAAACTAGTGACCTCTTTTGGGATTTGTTTGTTTAAAATATCATCGAGCTTTTGCGCGCGGAAAAGGCTTATCTGTTTTATGACATCACTCATCTTTGTTATGTTGTTTTCCTTCATCCATTCTATGAATTTTTTTCTCTTGCCTATCTCTTTTATTATTGTGTTCATTGGTATTCCCTTTCGTGTGGATATTTTATTCAGGACCCATGAGGTTCCGCGATATTCATAGCTATCTTCAGCAGGCATCCAGACAAATGACTTGTTTATTCTTGGTGTGTTTGTTTCCTCGTCTATTGACTCGATTTCAACAACCTCCTTTATCCTGCGTGCGGATTTGCCCTTTTCTCTTGCATGAATCATGAGGATAACGATATCGAGACTGCTGATGAGACCCGGCGACAGGGATATCGGTTTTGTTCCAAGCCTTTTTATCATATCATCTATGCCGCCTGAGTGCATTGTTGACATGCTTGGATGTCCACTTGCCATGCCCTGAAACATGACGTATGCTTCCTTTCCTCTTATCTCGCCGACAATCAGGTAATCCGGATTTTGCCTGAACGATTCCTTGAGGAGCTCGAACATCGTGACTTCTCCTATTCCAGAGCCGGTGAAGCTGGCTCGCGACACGCCTGGTATCCAGTTTTCATGGGGAAGGTTCAGCTCACGCGTATCTTCGATGCTTACAATCTTTGACTCTGGAGGAATGAACATTGATATGCAGTTGAGGAATGATGTCTTGCCTGTCGCGACACCGCCTGTTATCATTATGTTAATTTCATTTTCTACAGCATACCACAGGTATGCCAATATTTCGGATGATGCTGTGCCCAGATTTATGATGTCAACTGGCGTGAATGGCGTTTCCTTGAATTTTCTTATCGAGAATGTCGGGCCGCGTGTCGTGATGTCTCTTGCGAAGGATGCATGAATTCGGGTGCCATCAGGAAGCGTGCCATCAAGCAGGGGTTCAGCATAACTTATATACCTGCTGCACTTCTCAGAAAGCTTTACCACAAAATCCTTCAATTCATTTTCATCTTCATAGATGATGTCTGTTTTCAGTGAGCCGTATTTCTGGTGGACAATATAAATAGGTATTCCCACTCCATCACATGCTATGTCTTCTATGTAAGGGTCTCTCAACAGCGGCTCTATTTTATTGAGCCCTATGAAATCCCTGTAGATGTAATACATGACTTTTACATATTCCTGCTCTTTCAGGTCTGCACCATAATCACTGAGCAGCTTTGCTGCGTATCCTTCTATGAATTCAAGTACCTTTCCTTCTTCCCTTATGTCCTCGACATTTATGTCAATAACCTGTATAAGCCCTTCCTTGAGCTTTTCAAGCAGCTGTTTTTCCATGTCATTCAGTTTTGGCTCAATGATATTGTAAACTAGCATGTTGGTTTCCTTGTCGTTTTTCACGCTCGCATAGCTGTATGGCCTTATTAACGGGTAAACAATTGCACTGTCTTTTACTTCAGAATATGGCGGTATAGCAATCAGTATCTTTGAAGGGAAAATCGTGAATTTGTGGATTTGTTTTTCTTTCTTCTTGAACGAAAGCAATCCACGTATGTCATCTACATTCAGGCTTTTCATCCGGCTTACTATCCCTGCTGCAACATTTTTTTCCGGTTCGCTTGACTGAGTGATATCTATATCCCCAGTCAAATCAAGCTCAGGCTCATGCCTGATCTTCACTATTTTTTCTTTTTTTGTTTCCTTTGGCTTTCCATGCACACTGAATTTTGTTTTTGAGGAAATGAAACTTTTAATGAATTTTCCAAATTTCTTGGACGGCAGTATTGTTCTTCCAGCGCTTGCTCTGAATATATTTGGTAATTCAAACTTCATTTTTTTCTTTTTCACTTCTGCTCACCGTATGCAACCCGAGTTTTCCTGCTCCTGCCAATTTGCACGATTCCACGAAATCTTGCACAGCTCGGACAGGCGTAAAATTTCCGTTGGAAAAAGCTCATCTGGCGCGGATCCATCTGCTTCCTCAGCACAGGATCTGTTATTTTGAAGCCGCGATATGTAACAAACGTTTTCCATCTAGGTACTTTCCTGCCGCAGAAACTGCAATTGATAACATGTTCCTTGCCCTTTGCTCCTGTGTGCTTATACCCCCTTCTGTACGGCGCTCCCATCTCAACACCCCTAATTTAACTATATTTTTGGCTATGTAACTCTAATCTTTGATTTTCCATAGCGATGTATACGATATAGTGCTACAAGAAAGGAATTGAAACATATTATAATTTCTTGTGCACTATATGTGAACCAAATAAATATTATGTTCAAATTATTATTTAATTCACTATATTTATTGGTTTGAGTGGTATATAAAAATTATAACAAACAAAACAGCAACTGTTAGAATTGGAAGCAACCTATAAATATTACTTCTGCTAATTGACAACCATGATTGAAAAGGATGTAGTAATCGTGGGTGGTGGCGTCGCTGGGCTCAAGCTATCTGGGCTGCTTGAGAAGAAAAACATAGATTTCATGACACTGGAACAAAATGGCTCAATAGGCAAGTATGGAAACAGGATAGTGAATACGGATGTTGCAAGAAAGCTTAATTTAAGAAATGACGACATTCTTTATGAGATAAAAGAAATGAAGTTTATATCGCCGTCTGGGATGATGATAAATAAGAAAAGCAACGATGCCCGGGGATATGTAACGAATGTGAGAAATATCGAAAAACTAATTTTTGAATCTCTAGAAAAAAAAGATAATATAAGGCTGGATAGCCATGTAAAAAATATCGATTTTGAAAATAATATTTTAATAGCGAATGGTTTTGTTGTTAAGGCCAAGGTAATAATTATAGCGTCGGGAATAATACAAAACAGGTTCATGGGAAAACTTAGTATCACATCTCCGCGTATTGTTTTCTGCTACACAAATGAAATTAAAGGAAGCGATATTATAACGACTGTTCTCGATAACAATCTTGCCCATGGGTTTTATGGGTGGGTTATGCCTTTGGGTGAAGATATTGTTGAAGTTGGCTTTGGAACAGACCACATAGGAGAGATAAAGACGTTTAATCTTAAAAATCACCTTTTTTCTCTGACATATCTCAGCAAATACAGGGAAAATGAAGCCCTGAGAGAGGTTGGTGGTTTTATACCCTCTTCAATGTCAGCAACAAAATGCGGAACCAATTGGATTGCAATAGGCGATTCTGCTGGTGGAGAGCCGCTGATGGGTGGCTCGATACATAAATGCTTGAATGAGGCTGAGATGGCTGCGGCTACCATAGAAAGATATTTCAAAGGAGATATTTCTTCGCTGAAGGGCTATGATCACTTGTGGAAAAAGAATTTTGGGGATGAAATAGAAAAACAAGATGCTGTAAGGGAACTTATTGATAACTCAGCAAACAGGGAACTGGACGAGGTTTTCAGAAGACTGGATGGAAAGGAAATAGATGGTCATGGACTTATAAATGACATATTCAGAAATATAATAATGAATCTTAAAGATGTAAAAAATTCTTAATTTTTTTTGAGGATTTTTTTTCTTTTTTGTGGATCTGAAAAAATTTCAGCCCTTCTTATTTTTTCTTTTACGTCGTTTACAATTTCAATTGAATTTTTAGTATAATTTTCAATAGCGTTATTTATATTATTATTGCTCCTGTTTATCGCTTCGGCACAGTTTTTTCCGGATGCCAATGCATAACTTATTCCATCGCCGGTGCTTGCACTTATAAGTCCGGCAGCTTCACCTATGATAAGACAGTTGTTCTTTGCAAGGCATATGTCTTCTTCTTTTTTGGGTTTTGTTATTGGCGCTGCTTCCATTGGTCCAAAATCATTAATATCAAATTTGTCGCTGATTATTTTTTTGAAATTCAATATTTTTTCTGTAATATTACCCCCAGAAAAAGCGCTGCCCACAACGATTCTTTCTCCCTTAGGTATTATCCAAGAATAATAATCATTTATTTTGCTGTAAAGTATGTAGTCAAAAGTCTGTCTACCATCATTATTTGCTGAAAATTGTACCGCAGAATAAATATGGGCTTTATTTGTCCTGGAAAATGAAAAAGCGCCTGTAGCGTCTATAAGGAATCTTGACCTAACATTTTCTTTTTTTCCATTATTTTCTGTTTTTATTGTAAAAAACTCATCATGAAAATAAAAATCAATGACCCTTGTTTTTTCCATTATTTCTGCCTTGTTTTTAGCAGTTTTCAACAGCCATAAATCAAAAGCAGTTCTGTCTATGTTCTGAAATCCTCTTTTTTGTATTGCTTCAACATTGTTATCAAGATCTATATACCTCAAGTCCATGTTTTTTGGCTTTTCAAATATGTAGTCTGGAGGGTTCATATTTTTAATAAATTCAACGGATTCTTCTATAAGTATTCCACCGCAGGGTTTTTTTCTCGGTATTTGATTCTGATCAATAATCAGTATTTTATCTGATTGAGAAAAAATGACTGCGCTACAGCCGGCAGGTCCTGCGCCGACTATTATTACATCATAGATTTGCATATAATTTATTTATGTAATTTTACACTTTAATAAATGAAAAACAATTAAAAATATGCCAAAACCAAAATACTTTTTTGATTTAATACTGCCCGAATATTTCATAATAACTATTTTTACAGTCGTGGCTGCTTCTCTGATAATAAGGGGCTATTTAACATATCAGCTGGTTTTGCCCATATTGTCTGTCTCATTGGCTATGATTGGATTAAATATAATGAATAACGTAATTGATATAGAACTTGACAGAATAAACAAACCAAGCAGACCTCTTGTGAAGGGATTTGTTTCACTAAAAGAGGCAAAAATATTTTTTATCTCATCTTTTATTCTGTCTATTTTAATAAGTTTTTTTATTGATTTTTTTGCGTCTTTGTTCATTCTATTGTTTATTTTTTTGGCTTACATTTATTCAGCTCCGCCAATACAACTCAAAAAATATATTTTATCATCTAATTTTATAGGAAGTATTGAATATGGTGCTATACCATTTTTAATTACATGGAGAACTGTGGGTGGTGACTTGTCTTTGACATTTCTTTTGTTTTTTGTATTGATGATTTTTGTCATGGCGCCAATAAAAGATATAGAAGATATCAAAGGCGACAAAATAAAAAAAATAAAAACGTTCCCTATAATAATTGGTGAGAAAAAAACATCGAATCTCGTTATTTTATCATTTTTTTTAATAGGCTTGATTATGCTGCTTCTTGAGTTTGGCGGCATAATAGATTTCAAATATATATACGCGACTTTGCTTTCATTTCTGCTTACAGGTGTTCTTAAACTTCTTTACAATAGGGAACTGAAAAAAATAGGGGGAAGTGAAATTGTGACACAATCAAAGCTTGTTACATATACAATGATTATAATAGTTTTGGTAGAAATATCATACGGCATTTTGAATTTTATTTTTTAGGATTTAATTGGCTTTTAACTAATTTATTAGAAAAATCTATTTGTTCTGAGGGTTTGACAACGACTTCACAATAGGGTGCACCCATGGCTTTGCACTTGGTTTCAATACCATCCATTTCCTTGCCGTATTCTATGCACATGGCACCAGCTGCCATTCCTCTAAACATGTGACAAACCGCATGATCTGTTTTGCCATAAGCATTGGCTACGGATGAATTTTCAAATCTGAATTTTATCACTGGTATTTTAGAATCAATATCAGCTACTTTAACAATACCCCACCCAGCCATAGCTAAAATGTTTGATCCAGCTGTTTGGAATATTTCACCCTTTTTTATTTTATATGTGTTTCTCAAAACAGTTGTCCATTTCTTACCCAATGTTTTATATTCATAATAAAGTATTTTTTCATATTTATTTTTTTCCAATTCTTTTAATATGCCAATCATTCCATAGACGGGGAACATAATGATTGGTTGCCCATATAAAATTATACTTCCTTCTTCAAATTTCATTTGTTTGCTTAAAACTAATTTTGTGAAAAATGTAAACATAAAAATAACCTCATTCTTCTATATTTTTTCTTCTTTAACTAAAAGACCATCTTTTTGTATTTCCAGAATAACGGTGCCTGATTTGTGGTTTGTCCTTCTCATTTTTCTTATGATAAGACTTCTGGTGTCAACTTCTCCCATACCAAAATAGTTCAACACAATTATACCATCTGCAATAAACTCCTCAACGCCATAGCGCGACAATGCCTTGCTTTCTTCCAGAACCTCGGATGTCATCAGGACAACGACATTCGTATCCTTGAACGCCTTTATCAGCTCGTAGAGCTTTTTCCGCAGCTCGTGCTCGGTTTTGAACACCATGCCAAGGACAGATGTAGAATCAATAACAACCCTTTTTGCGCCAAAACGTTTTATCTTCTCCTTTATCGCAGAAGTGATGTCAACCATTTCAAAAGGATCAGAATACTCAATCATGAACTTGCCCTCGTTTATATATTTCCTGAAGTCCCAACCAAAAATCTTGGCATCGCTAAGTATGTCATCAGGCAGTTCTTCGAGGGAGAAGAATATACATTTTTCTCCAGCTTGCAGCCCTTCCCATAGGAATTGACAACAGAACAATGTTTTGCCTGTACCTGTGCCGCCTGTCAGGAGATAGACATCA